>JAYUXE010000863.1:0-8554 GCA_043753165.1 Archangiaceae bacterium
TCGTTCTTGATCGTGATGGCGCGCACCAGCGAAGACCCCAAACGCGGCGCGTCGCTGTTCATCCTCGACAAGAAGACCGAAGGCGTTCGCCACGTGCGCGACGTCGGCACGATGGGTGACCAGGTCATCGACCACCACGAAGGCGAGCTTCGCTTCGAAAAGGTTCAGCTCACCGAAGGCGCGCTGCTCGCCAACGAAGGCGACGGCTTCATGCTCGCCCAGGCCCGCCTCGTGCCCGCGCGCCTGACGCACTGCATGCGCTGGCTCGGCCTCGCCGAACGCACGATGTCGCTGTGCCGCGAGTACGTCACCACCCGCATCAGCTTCGGCAAAGAGCTCGCGCGCCACCAGGCCGTGCAGCGCATGCTCTACGACGGCGCGCAGGCCATTCACGCCGGCAACCTGATGACGTTGCACGCCGCGTGGCTGCTCGAGCAGGGCAAGGCGAAAGAGGCCAAGCCGTACTCGTCGATCGCGAAGACCTTCGTGGCGAACGCGCTGTGCGACGTGCTCGACAACGCGATTCAGATGCACGGCGCGAAGGGCTACAGCGACGACCTGCCGTTCGCGGCCTGGTACCGGTCGGCCCGCGCGGCGCGCATCGCCGACGGGCCCGACGAAGTGCACCACATGTCGGTCGCGCGCGACTGGCTGCTGGGCCGCGTCGACCTACTGGTCTGAGTCGAGCCCGAGCAGCATCGCCAGCAGGGCTTGCACCTTTGCTCGCTGCTCGGCCGACGGCGGCACGAAGCTCAAGCCCGCGATGTGCTTCCCGTCGGGCAGCGCCTCGACATGCGTCACCTTGCCGTCGATGGTCAGCATCTCGGCATGACCTTCGACGCCGAACTCGACCGTCAGCAGCGAACCTCTTTCGACCGGGCCCGGGCAGCGAATCGAGAAGCCGCCTTTCGACAAATCGTTGAGCAGCGCGTCGAAGCGTTCGCGGCTCTTGCACCGCACCTGGATGCGGGTCGAAACGCGCGGGTGCTCGCGGCGGCCGGCCCCCCGCCCTTCGGCCAGCGTCTTCACCAGCGCCACCAGCGCTTCTTCGTCGTCGGGTGGCAGGGCCTCGAAGTGAACACCGTAGGCGGTGTCATCGCCTTCGCCGACGAGCCGCACGACTTCGCCCGACAGCGCCAGCGACAGCGCCTCGCGCTCGAGCATCACGGTCACGGTCTGGCCGATTTCCACCAGGCCGGCAGGCGCCAGAAACGCGACCCCGCCCCGCGACACGTTCACCACCCGGGCGTCGAACGTCTGATCCGCCGAGGCCACCGTGCACTCGAGGCTCGCCTCGATTCGAGCCCACCGCCGCCGTTCTTCACCCATGTCTGCCCACGTCTCCATGACAGGCGGTCAACCAACCCCCTGACCCGTTGACAAATTGTCGCACGGCGGTGAACGAAGTGGAGAATTCTCTCGTTATTTCAAGTGGCTGCGTGGCATTGGCCTTGCTCTGAGCAAGGGTCAGTGGAGCTTCTCTTCAAACGACACTTCTGGATCGTGCACCTCACCTTCATCTTCCTGGTGATGGTGCTCGTCGCGCGCACGGGCAATGCGTTCGTCGAATCGGCGCTGATGCCCCTGCCCAGCGGCAAGGCCCGAGGCAGCACGAAGGCCAAGCCGGTGGAACAGTTCGCTTCGCTGAGCCCCGAGAAGCTGAGCAAGCTGACCGGCCTGCCGTTGCCGAAGCCGGAAGAGCTGACGGCGCCCGCCGTGCCGACGGTCGACCTCAATGCGGCGCCGGTTCGCAGCTCGCTGCGCGTGAAGCTGCTGGGCACGTTGCTCGCGGCGCTGCCCGAGTACTCGGTGGCTTCGATTCAGGACGTGGTGACGCTGAAGAGCGCGACCTACCTCACCGGCGACAAGGTGCAGGGCGCCGAGATTCTGGAGATCGAACGGCTGCGCGTCATCGTGCTGAACAACAACCGCCGCGAGTACATCGACGGCACCCCGGGTGACGGAGCGGCGGTCGCCTACGTGCCCCCGACGATGCCCATCGTGGCGGCGAAGGGCGATGGGGCTCCTCCGTCGGTCGCGCTGGGCACCAGCATCAAGTCGACCGGTGAGAACGAGTACGAGATTCCCCGCGCGGAAATCGACAAGACCCTTTCGAACCTGAACGACGTCGCGATGCAGGCCCGCATCGTCCCCGCCTTCAAAGACGGCGTCGCGCAGGGCTTCAAGCTGTTCTCGATTCGCCCCGATTCCATCTACACGAAGATTGGAATTCAGAACGGCGACGTCATCAAACGCATCAACGGGTACGAGCTCAACAGCCCTGAAAAGGCGCTCGAGATCTACTCGAAGCTCAAGGAAGCCGCGCGCATCGACATCGAAGTCGAGCGCAACGGCGCTGCCGTGAAGAAAACGTACAACGTTCGTTGATCCCAACCATGCCCATGCCCTGGAAGTGTTTGCTGGCCTTGACCCTCGCCGTCGCGCTGCCCGCGCTCGCGCAAGCGCCCCTTCGCCCCAGCGGCGAACGGCGCATCAACCCCGTGGGTGCCGCGCCGACGGAAGGCACGGGCGCCGCGATTCCGGTTCCCGCCAACGCGAAGAAGCCCAACTGCGAAGAGCTTCGCAAGAAGGCCCGGTACAACGTCTATTTCGACAAGGTCGAGATCGAGAAGCTGGTTCAGACGGTGTCGGACGCGACGTGCAAGACGTTCATTCTTCCCGAGAACATCCGCGGAAAAATTTCGATCATCGGCCCGGAAAACGGAAAGGTCGAAGTGAATGGCGAGCAGTTCTACGCCGCGTTTCTTGCCGCGCTCGATGCGAACAGCCTCGCCGTCTACGAGCACGGCCGGTTCCTGAAGATCGTGGACAAGCAGCGCGCGAAGCAGTTCCCCATTCCGACCATCACCGACCCGAGCGTCGAGTACACGACCAACGAGCAGATGGTCACCCGGATGTCCAAGGTGAAGTACGTCGAAATCGAGCAGCTGCGTGGCGTGCTGCAGCAGCTGGTGACGCCGTCGGGCGACACGATTCCGTTTCAGCCCGACACGATCATCATCAACGACCTCGGCTCGAACATGCACCGCCTGGAGAAGGTGGTCGAACAGCTGGACTCGCGCAGCAGCAGCGACCAGGTGCAGATCATCCAGATTCAGTACGCCACCGCGCAGGAAATCGCGGACAAGGTGCAGAAGCTCTTCGAGACGAAGACGCCGCGCCCGGGCCAGCGCCCTGGCAACATCGCCGCGATGCCGGCGCCTCCGGGTGCCAGCGCCGCAGGTCAGCCGCCGTCGGGCACCGCAGGGGCAGCAGGCGCCGACACGGGCGGGCCGTCGACGCTGAGCCAGCTCATCCCCGATGAACGCACCAACAAGCTGATCATCATCGCGAGCCCGTCGGCGATGGATCGCATCAACGCCCTCATCCGCGAGATCGACATCCCCATCTCGGGCGGCGAAGGGAAGATCAACGTCTACTACCTCGAGAACGCGAACGCCGAAGACGTCGCTTCGACGCTGCAGTCGCTGGCGCAGGGCACGGCGAATCGTCCGAAGGCGCCGTCGGGTGCGCCGGGCGCTGCCAAGGGCACCAGCGCCGCCGAGCTCTTCGCCGGTGAAGTGAAGGTGTCGGCCGACAAGCCCACCAACTCGCTGGTCATCATCGCGAACCAGAACGACTACCGGTCGCTGGTGCGTGTGATCGAGAAGCTCGACATCCAGCGCAAGCAGGTCTTCATCGAAGCGGTGATCATGGAAGTGAACCTCGACCGCACATCGGACATCGGGGTGAACATGCACACCGGTGTTCCGGTGAAAGACGGCAACGGCAACGTGCTGCCTGCAGTCATCGGCACCAACACCGGCAAAGCGGGCCCTGCGCCTTCGATGAGCCTTGCGAACCTCGCCAGCTTCGGTGGCTTCCTCGCAGGCATCCAGGGCCCGGCGATTCCCGAGCTCACGAAGCTGGGCATCACGATTCCCAGCTTCGGCGTCATTCTCACCGCGCTGCAGAGCACGAACGACGTCAACGTGCTGTCGACGCCCCATTTGCTCACCACCGACAACGAAGACGCGGAGATCACGGTCGGCCAGAACGTGCCGTTTCAGTCGGGCTTCTCGACCAGCCCGATCAGCAGCCTCGGCAACGTGCCGGGTCTTCCCGCGAACCTCGGCAGCCTTCTGGGCGGCGGCGGCGGCGGCACTCCGTTTGGCAGCATCACCCGCACCAACGTCGACCTGAAGCTGTCGGTGAAGCCGCAGATCAACGAATCCGACTACGTGCGAATGGTCATCCAGGAACAGATCGAAGAGATCGCGTCCATCGACCCGGTGCTCGGCCCGACGACGAGCAAGCGCAGCGCGAAGACGACCGTCGTCGCGAAGGATCAAGAGACGATCGTCATCGGCGGCATCATGCAAGACCGCACGCTGGAATCGGCCACCAAGGTTCCGCTGCTGGGCGACATCCCCCTGCTCGGCCACCTCTTCCGGTCGTCTTCGAAGAAGAAGGTGAAGACGAACCTGCTGCTCTTCCTGACGCCGTACATCATCAAGGACAGCAGCGACTTCCGGCGCATCTTCGAACGGAAGATGAAAGAGCGTCAGCAGTTCGTCGAACAGTTCTACGGGGCAGTGACTGGCTACGACGTCGCCATCGACTTCTCGCGCAAGCCCGGCCCCATCGCGCGGATGACGCAGGTGCTGAACAAGGAATCCGAACGGTTCGAGAATGGCGGCCCGGGCACGGCAGGTGAGAAGTTGATCCTGCCCGGCCAGAACCCGCGCGTGCCGCCGGGGCCAGTGTCGGTGCCGACGCCTGCTCCCGCGCCGTTCACGTCGACCATCACCCCGCCCGCTTCGGCGGTTCCGGCGCAGCCTGCTCCGTCGGCCGCTCCGGCGCCGGTGGTGAGCCCGCCGGTCGAAAGGCTGCAGGTTCAACCCGGTGGCGACGAGACCCGGTGACCTGTGCCTACGCGAACCACCACCGCTGAGATTCCGGTTGCCGTCGAACGCACCCAACAGGTCGCGCACGGCCCGGCCTATTTGTATGGGCGGCCGCTGGGGCAGATCCTCGTCCACTCGATGGGGCTCACCGAAGAGCTCTTGAACGCGGCGCTGCTCGCGCAGATCGAAAAGGGCGGCCGGCTCGGTGAATTGCTGGTGGGGATGAAGGCGTGCAGTGAAGAGGACGTGGTGCGTGCGCTCGCGGCGCAGCTCGACCTCGAGTACGTCTCTTCCATCTCGGCCGATGACGTCGAGCCCGAGTTGATCGCGCGGATGCCGATCAACTTCGCGAAGCAGAACCGGGTCCTGCCGCTGAAGGTCGAAAGCGATCAGGTGGTGCTGGTCGTCTCGGATCCGCTGGACACGGCTTCCCTGGACCATGCGCGCATGCTGCTGGGCCGCGACGTGCTGCCGAAGCTCGCGCTGGGCAGCCGCATCGTCGACGCGATCAACCAGGTCTACGACCGCAACCTCAACGAGGCCGAGCAGGTCGTCGACGAGATGGAGGCCCAGGACCTTCAGTCGGCCGAAGCCTCGCTGGAAGAAGCGCAGGACCTTCTCGACACGGGCGACGAAGCGCCGATCATCCGCCTGGTCAACTCGCTGCTGTTCCGCGCCGCGAAAGAACGCGCCAGCGACATTCACATCGAGCCGATGGAACGCGAGCTCTCGGTGCGGTTCCGCATCGACGGCGTGCTGATGGAAATCATCAAGCCGCCCAAGCGGTACCAGTCGAGCATCTTGAGCCGCGTGAAGATCATGGCGCAGCTCAACATCGCCGAGAAGCGCCTGCCGCAAGACGGCCGCATTCGCATCAAGCTCGCCGGCCGCGACATCGACATCCGCGTCTCGTGCATCCCCGTCACGCACGGCGAACGCATCGTGATGCGGTTGCTCGACAAGAACGCGGTGCTGCTCGACCTCGCCGAGATCGGCATGAACCCGGGCATCTTGAAGCCCATCGACGAGATCATTCACCGGTCGCACGGCATCGTGCTCGTCACGGGCCCCACCGGCTCGGGCAAGACGACGACGTTGTACGGCGCGCTGTCGCGCATCAACACGCCCGACCTCAACATCCTCACCGTCGAAGACCCCGTCGAGTACCAGCTGAAGGGCATCGGCCAGATGGCGATTCAGCCGAAGATTGGGCTGACCTTCGCCGCTGGCCTTCGAAGCTTCCTGCGGCAGGACCCCGACATCATCATGGTCGGTGAGATTCGCGACAAAGAGACCGCGCAGATCGCGATCGAAGCGTCGCTGACGGGCCACCTCGTGTTCTCGACGGTGCACACCAACGACTCGGCCGGCGCCGTCACCCGCCTCGTCGAGATGGGCATCGAGCCGTTTCTCGTCGCCAGCTCGCTGACGGGCGTGCTCGCCCAACGCCTCGTGCGCCGGGTCTGCCGCGAGTGCCGCGTGCTGTACACGCCCACCGACGAAGAGCTCGCCAAGCTCGGCCAGACGCGCGAACGCTTCAAGTCCTTTGGCGGCGGCGACGTCTACCGGGCCGAAGGCTGCAACACGTGCGGCAAGAATGGCTATCGCGGCCGTACGGGCATCTACGAGTTGCTGCTGGTCGACGAAGACATTCGCCAGCTCGTCTTGAAGAACGTCGACTCGGCCACCATCAAGAAGCGCGCGATGGAGAAGGGCATGTTGTCGCTGCTCGACGACGGGGCGCTGAAGGTGGCGCAGGGCGAGACGACCATCGCCGAAGTGCTCAGCGTCACCCAGGAGGACATGTAAGTCCGCCATGGCCGTCTACGAATACAAAGGCCTGAACGAGGCCGGCAAGACCGTCACCGGCTTGAAGGAAGCCGACAGCCCGAAGGGCTTGCGTGGCGTGCTGCGCAAAGACGGCATCTTCCTCACCGACGTGCTCGGGCAGGCCGACGCTGCAGGGAAGAAGATCAAAGGCGTCGCGGTCAAGAAGGCGGGCGGCAGCATCGGCGCCGCGATGAACCAGGAAGTCAACCTGCGGCGGTTCGCGGGCGGGCGCATCACCACCGACGACATCGCGATCATGACGCGCCAGCTGGCCACGCTGCTGGGCGCGGGCGTCACGCTGGTCGAGGCGCTCACCGCCCTCGTCGACCAGGTCGAGAAAGAACGCCTCAAGCGCGTGCTGTCAGAGACGAAGCAGAAGGTGAATGAAGGCAGCTCGCTGGGCGACGCGCTGCAGGTTCACGAAAAGGTGTTCGGCAAGCTCTACGTGAACATGATTCGGGCGGGCGAGCACTCGGGCGCGCTGGACGCGGTGCTGCTGCGGCTCGCCGAGTTCACCGAAGGCCAGTCGCGCCTGAAGCAGAAGGTGATCGGCACGATGATGTACCCGGCGATCATGTCGATTGTCGGCGGCGGCGTGCTCGTGCTGCTCATGACCGTGGTGGTACCGAAGGTCACCAAGGTCTTCAACGACATGAAGGTGACATTGCCGTGGACGACGCGGCTGCTCATCTTCACCTCGAACGCGCTGCAGGATTACTGGTTCATCTTCTTCCCGCTGCTCATCCTCTCGATCTTCCTGTTCGTCGCGTGGTCGCGCAGCGAGGCGGGCAAGCCGGTGTTCGATCGCCTGTTGCTGAAAGTGCCCGTGTTCGGTGGCCTGGTGCGGATGTTGTCGGTCGCCCGCTTCACCCGGACGCTGGCCACGCTGCTCAAGTCGGGCGTGCCGCTGTTGACTGCGATGGACATCGTGAAGAACGTCGTCACCAACTCGGTGCTCGCCGACGTGATCGAGAAGGCGAAAGACGCGATTTCAGAGGGTGAGAGCATCGCCGCGCCGCTGAAGAAGTCGGGCGAATTTCCGCCGCTCGTCTACCACATGATCGCGATCGGCGAGAAAAGCGGCCAGCTGGAAGACATGCTGGTCAACGTCTCGGACAGCTACGAGTCGCAGGTGAACGTTCGCATCGGGGCGCTCACCTCATTGCTCGAGCCGCTGATGATCGTCGCCATGGGCGGCGTCATCGCGTTCGTCGCGTTCAGCATCCTGATGCCTATTTTGGCAATGAACTCGAGCATCAAATGACAACCACGCCCTTCGAGCGCTGGGTCACCCGGCTCACTGCCACGGCATTGCTGGCACTTGCGGCCGGGCTCGTTGGAACTGGAATTGCCTTCTATCTGTTGTGAGGACACACACATGAACCGCCGACTTCAGACATTGACCCGCCGCATGCGCCGATCTGCCCGGCGCGGCATGACGCTGATCGAGATCATCGTCGTGATCACCATCATCGCGCTGCTGACCGCATCGGTCGCCGTCGCGGTGATTCCCCGCCTCGAAGAAGCCAAGCGTGATCGTGCCCGCGGCATCGACATCCCCGCGGTGAAGCAGGGGCTCGACACGTACTACGCGAAGAAGGGCAAGTACCCGGACACGGGCGTGGGCCTGAAGGCGCTGGTCGACGCGCAGATCATGGACAAGATGCCCACCGACCCGTGGGACCGCGAGTACGTCTACCTGCTCGAGAACGGGAAGCCCGTCATCCTCACGTACGCGAAAGACGGCGCGCCGGGCGGCACGGACAACGACGCAGACATCTCGAGCAAGGACGCTCCCGGCGGCGACAAGAAGTAGT
>JAYUXE010000864.1:0-3702 GCA_043753165.1 Archangiaceae bacterium
CATTCGGCAGACCATGGCACGTTCCGGGCGATCGTGATTTGCGCACGAGCATGGCCGAGCTGACCAACGACGCCGCGTCACTTCGCTTCACCCTCACCCCCGCAGGCAACGACCTCGCGAGCGCGGGCATCGAGTTCTACGACGCGCGCGACAAGACGTTCTGGCCGCTGGTCCAGCTGCCGGTGCTGCATTTGCACCTCGAGAGCATCCGCGCGCTCGGCACGATGGTGGGCCCGCTGCTCAGTGGCCAGACGGACGCGTTCGCGTGGCGCGGCGGCCACGGTGAAGAGCTCGCGTTGTCGGTCGCGAAGAGCACCGAAGAGGACACGCGTTGGGTCGTCGAGCTCGGCCTCGACCTCTCGGCGTACCTGCGTGAGACGGCGCATCTGTACATCGCTCCGAAGCGAGAGCTGGCGCTGTTTCGGTTCCACACCACGGCGCCCCGTTTGCAGGAATTCAGCGCCGCGCTGGCCGTGTAGCGGGATAAGACCGCCGACGCTTTTCCACGCTTCGGGGGTTGTTCCGTGAGCCACAAGAACTTCGCTGTCCTCTGCGCTGCGGCGCTCGTCTTCGCGGGTTGCACCTGCGGAAAAGACGACCTTACGCCCACCGACAAGGTCGGCGTCCCCGCGCAGCCTCCACCGATGGACTTGAAGCCGCTGCCCACGCCGCCGCCGCTCGACGTGTCGCCCGAGTCGCTGCCCGGCGCGGGCCAGGAGCTCGCCGTTGCTGCCAAGCGCCCCATCGGCGACGTGCCCGGCGAAGTCCGGCCGACCGTCACGTTCACCCGCCCCGTGAAGAGCCTCGAGCAGGTCGAAGCCCAACGCGCAGGCGACGCTGCGAAGCCGTTCGCGAAAATCGAGCCCGCGTTGAAGGGCGAGTGGCGCTGGCTCGGCTCGGCCTCGGCGGAGTTCGTGCCTGAAGGCCTCGTGCCGATGTCGACCCAGTACACCGTCACGGTCTTCAAAGGCCTGAAGGCGCTGGACGGAAGTGAATTGAAGGATGACGTGCAGTGGAGCTTCGCGACGCAGCCGCTGGTGTTGCAGCAGGTCGCTCCGGTGCGCGACTACCGATGGATGAAGGCGGACGACACGGTGAGCCTGCTCTTCAACCAGCCCGTGAAGGACGCCGACCTGCTGGCCGCGACGCGCTTCGAAGTCGATGGCGCGATGTGGAAGGCGCAGATCATGAAGAAGACTTCGATCGCCGACGAACGCAAAGAGCAGCTGGAAAAGGCGAAGAAGGAAGGCCGCCGGTACGACCCCATCGACCCCGAGCAGCGCGGCTTCAAGAACCAGCAGTGGCGCTACACGCTCGCCCCCGAGAAGCCGTTTCCGCTCGACAAGGCGGTGACCCTCAAGCTCGACCCCGAGGTGCTTCACGGCGAGCAGGGCCCGTCGAAGATGCGCGCGCCCGAGCCGATCAGCTTCCGCACGTATGGCCCGATGAAGATTCTCGCGGTGTCGGCGTGCAGCCAGGGCGACCGTTGTCCGTGGGGCCCGCTGCGCATGCGCACGTCGAACGAGATGGATCTCGTGACGCTGAAAGACAAGCTCAAGGTCACTCCGGCGGTAGAGATCGATTGGGACGAGTCGCGCGCGTACAAGTACGGTGGCGGCGTCGAAGACCCGGTGGTGCAGGTGGCCGGCAAGTGGCGCCCGGGCACGAAATACAAAATCGAGATCGCCGCGGGCGCGAAAGACGAGTTCGGCCAGGCCGACCCGGCCGGCTACACCGAGACGGTCACCTTCAGCGACCTCAACCCCGCGCTCGTCACCGGCGGCTACCTCGCGCTCGTCGAAGCGACCGCCGACGCGCCGAAGCTGCCCGTCGAAGTCAGTAATTTGAAGAACGTCGACGTGAAGATGTGGAAGCTCAGCACCGAAGAGCTCGTGAAGGCCGTCTCGCGCAACGCGTACGACGAGTCGGCCGTGCTCACCCGCGCGCCCGACTTCAGCGAACGGCAGGACTTGAAGTACCCGCGCAACCACGCACGCGTTCACCCACTGGAATTGAAGAAGCTCTTTGGTGACTCGAAGACCGGCATCGCGCTCGTCAGCGTGAATTCGGATCAGCTCGAGTACAAGCCGAAGGAAGGCTACCGGCAGCTGGCGCAGGTGACGGACCTCGCGGCGCACATCAAAATCGCCCCGAAGAAGTCACTGGTCTGGGTGACGCGCCTCTCTACCGGAGCCGCCGTCGCCGGCGCCGACATCACCGTCTATGACCAGGCCGGCGCCGTGAAGTGGTCGGGCAAGACCGACTCAAACGGCTTTGCCGACGCCCCTGGCACCGTCGCGCTGAAGCTCAGCAACCCGCAGTACCAGTGGGAATACCCGTTCGCCCTGGTCACCGCCGCGAAGGACGGCGACCTCTCGTTCACCGCGAACACGTGGAGCAGCGGCGTCGAGCCGTACGAGTTCGGCTTGAGCCAGGGCTGGGAAGGTGAAGCGCCCGCCAACGCGTCGTTCATCTTTGCCGACCGCGGCATCTACCGGCCGGGGGACACGGCGTACGTGAAGGGCGTGATTCGCTACCGCGCCGTCGGTGAACTGCGCGCGCCCGCCGAAGGGTCCGAGCTGCAGGTGGTGCTCACCGACTCGCACGGCGAAAAGGTGAAGACGCAGAAGGTGAAGGTGTCGAAGTACGGAACCTTCGCGATGGAAGCGGTGCTGCCGAAGGAATCGCCGCTGGGCTACTGGGGCGTGAACGTGACGGCCGTCACGCCGGGCGGAGTGCTCGAAGCCAACGGCAATTTTCGCGTCGAAGAGTACCGGGCCCCGCAGTTCAAGGTCGACGTCGAGGCCATGAAGAAGCAGCTGGTGATGGGCGACGCGCTCGAGGGCAAGGTGTTTGCGCGCTACCTGTTCGGCGGCACGATGTCGGACGCGAAGGTGAAGTGGTCGGCGAATCGCAGCTCGACGTCGTTCACCAGCAGCGCCGCCCCGGACTTCACGTTCGCGCAAGAGACGTGGTGGTGGGACGACCGCGAGCCCGAGATGACGTCGGGCTTCTTCGGCGCCGGTGAGGGCCGCGTCGACGCGAAGGGCGAGCTCGAGATCAAGGCGGGCCAGGTCGAAGCGCCGGGCGAGAAGCCCTTTTCGTACACCATCGAAGCGGAGGTCGAAGACGTGAACCGCCAGTCGGTGGCGGGGCGCGCAGAAGTGACGGTGCACCCGGCGTCGTTCTACGTGGGCCTGCGGTCGACCAGCGGCTTCATGAAGGTCGGCACCGAGGTCGCCCTCGACACGGTCGTCACCGACGTCGAAGGCAAGAAGGTCGCGGGCCGCGCGCTCGAGGTCACCGTTGCCTCGCGCACCTGGAAGTCGGTGAAGAAGAAGGACGCGACGGGCGGCTTCAGCACCGTCAGCGAGCCGGAAGAGAAGGAAGTCTTCAAGTGCGCGCTGAAGAGCACCGATGCGGCAGTGCCGTGCAAGTTCACTCCGGCGACGGCGGGCTTCTTCATCGTCACGGCGGCCGTGAAGGACGACGCGGGCCGTCGGCACCGATCGTCGCTGGGTGTGTACGCGACGGGCGAAGCGTTCGTGGCCTGGCAGCGCAACGACACGGATCGCATCGAGCTCGTCGTCGACAAGCCGAGCTACGACGTCGGCGATGTCGCGCGCGTGTTGGTGAAATCGCCCTACCCTGAAGCGGTGGGCGTGCTGACCATCGAACGGGAAGGCGTGCTGGAACGGCGGC
>JAYUXE010000865.1:0-8517 GCA_043753165.1 Archangiaceae bacterium
GCGCGCGAGACGGTGCGCCGCAAGGGCGTGCTCGATGGCAGCGGGTTGCCTGGAAAGCTGGCCGACTGCCAGTCGAAGGACCCCAGCGAGTGCGAGCTCTACCTGGTCGAGGGTGACTCGGCAGGTGGCACCGCGAAGCAGGCCCGCTTCCGCCGCAACCAGGCGATTCTTCCGTTGCGCGGCAAGATTCTGAACGTCGAGAAGGCGCGCTTCGAGAAGATGCTCACGTCCGAGCAGATTCTGAACCTCATCACCGCGCTCGGCACCGGCATCGGCAAAGAGGACTACAAGCCCGCCGACGTCCGCTACCACCGCATCATCATCATGACGGACGCAGACGTCGACGGGGCGCACATCCGCACGTTGCTCCTCACGTTCTTCTACCGGCAGATGCCCGAGCTGATCACCGCCGGGTACCTCTACATCGCGCAGCCGCCGCTCTACAAAGTGACGCGCTCGAAGAAAGAGAGCTACCTCAAGGACAACGACGCGAAGGACGAGTACCTGCTCAACATCGCCGCCGAACGCACGCGCCTGATGCTGGGCGACCCGGCCGCGAAGACCCGCGAGGAAGTCACCGGCGAGAGCTTGAAGGCGCTGCTGCGCGAAGTCCGCACGTACCAGCACCGCCTGCAGAAGCTCGCCGCCCGCCGCGACCAGCGCATCATCGACGGCCTCGTGCAGGCGACCAACCTGACGAAGGAGGCGCTGAGCGACAAGGACCTGAGCCAGGCCGAGGTCGACAAGCTGCAGGACTACCTCGAGGCGCGGTCGCCCGACATCCTCGACCACATGAAGATTGAACGGCTCGACGACCCGCAGCACTCGAGCAAGAAGCTCGTCTTCAAGACCGAGGTCAACGGCTCGCCGCGAGAGACGCTGGTCGACACCACGTTCCTCGAGAGCGTCGAGTTCAAGACGCTGCTCGCGCTGCGCGAGAAGCTCAAGGCGTTCGGCCCAGCGCCGTACACCGTGTTGCTGGGCGAGGTCGAGCACACCGCGCACACGTACCAGCAGGTGTACAGCCTCGCGACCGAAGAGGCCCTGAAGGGCATCACGCTGCAGCGCTACAAGGGGCTGGGCGAGATGAATGATGATCAGCTGCGCGAAACCACGATGGAACCGAGCAAGCGCACGCTGCTGCAGGTTCGCGTCGGAGACAGCGTCGAGGCCGACCGCGCATTCTCGCTGTTGATGGGCGAAGTGGTCGAGCCGCGGCGCGCGTGGATCGAAAAGAACGCGCTGGCCGTCGACAACCTCGACATCTGAAACGCATGCGCCGCGCGGGTCTGCTGCTGGGGTTGCTGTCGCTGTCGGCGTTCGCTGCCGAAGGGAATTTGCTCGCGGGCAAGGTGCCGGTGCAGATTTCCAACGTCAGCGAGCCGCAGCGCATGACCGATGGCGTCGCGTGCCCCGAAGGTGACAACTGGACGTCGACGCGCACTTCCATCATCGCCGTCGGCGGCTCGGTGGTGTGGGACCTGGGCGCTGCGACGAAGATTGGCGCCGCGATGCTGCAGGGCGACAACAACGACGACTACCTGCTCGAGGGCAGCCCCGACGGAAAGGAATGGTCGCCGCTGTGGCGCGTGCACACCGCCGGTGAAGCGGGCCTGCGGCTGCGGATGATTCGCACGCTCGACGTGACCGCGCGGTTCGTGAAGCTCACCGCGCACGGCGGCGACAACGCCTACAGCGTCAGCGAGCTCGAGCTGCACACGTCGCCGGAAACGATGAAGGACTCGGGGCTGAAGCGGCAGCGCGGCCGGCCCTCGGACGATGTGCCCGCGGCGCTCTGGCTCGCCACGCTCGCGGCCCTCGCGTACCTGGTGCAGCAGAAGCAGAAGGTGTTGTGGCTCGTCAGCGCGCCCATCGTGTCCGCCCTGGTCTGGGCCTCGCTGACGGCCGTGCTCGATCGCTTCGTCGGCTAGTTCGAAATCGGGACTTCGACCGGGGCCGCATCACCGACGGTGATTTCCGCCTTGCCGAGCTTCGGCGAAGGTGAACTCGAGGCCGTCGGCGCGGGTCGCCCGCCGAAGACCTCGAGCACCGTGCGCGCGGCCGACGCCCCCTGCAGCGCCTGTTCGGTGTCCTTCGTCGCCTGCTTCAGGGCCAGGCGCTCATGGTTAAACGCAGCGCAACCAGCCTGGAGCTACTCGAACACAGCCCGGGAAATCAGTGGGTCTTGAACCACCCGAGAACTTCCCCGGGCGCCGAGCCGAGCCACGCGTGCCCCGCGTCCGCGTCCGTCACGAGCTTCGTCCCCGTGCCCTGCGCGGCCAGCTTGTCCGCGTACCCCTGCATCGTCGAAATCGGGACGATGGCGTCCTTCTCGCCATGCATGAACAGCGTCGGCGGGTGGTCCGTGGGCAGCGTTGCCGGCACCGAACAAATCGAGCCGCCGCACGTCGCCCACGACGCCGACACCACCGCGAGCGCGCGAAACTTCCCCGGGTATGACAGCGCCATGCGGCTCGTCATGTACCCACCGCTGGAAATCCCTGTCGCGTACCACTGCGAGACGCTCAAAGTTCCAAACGTGCCCGCCGCGATGCCTTCGAAAATCTTCAGCATCAGGTGGTGGTCATCCGTCGACGTCCAGTTGTCTGCGAGACCGACGATGTTCGTGTCCCAGTAGTAGTTGCCGTCGAAGCGCGTCTTCGGCGTCACCACCGCGAACCCCTGGTCGAGCAGTGCGCGCGTGACGTGCGCCTGGCTCCAACCGCCAAAGCGCGCCGACGGCGTGCTGTCCCAGAACGTGTCGGCCGAGAAGAACGAGCCTTGAAACATCAGCACCACCGGCCAACCCGCATCCGGCGCGTCGCCCAGCGGCACCTGCCAGTGCACCGCCCGCGCGCCGAGCCCGAGACCGCCCGGGGAAATGACGGTCGTGTGGTGTGCGCAGCGAAGGCTTTCCGCCGTCTCGTCGCAGCGGCTGCCGACGCTGCCGCCGTCCGCTCCAGCAGGGTCGACCTGGATGACGGACGGCCCGCAGGCCGCGAGCAGAATCAGGAACCAGCGCACGGAAGGCACCCTGTCAAACCGCGGGCGTTGCGGGCAAGGTCAGGCTGCAAATGCTCACCGCGTTGCTCCTGCTCTCGCTGCCCGGCGAGTTTCCCGCGCCGCTGCCGCCCGACGATGCTCCGGTGGTGGTGCGAAGCGCTCGGCTTCTCGAAGAACAGGGAAAGCTCGCGGCCTCGCGGCCCCGCATCGTCTCCCCCATTCTGCTCACGGCCGGGGGCATCGCGGCGGGCCTCGGCGGAATCGCCTTCATGTACGGCGGCGTCTTCACCGGCATCTACTTCGCGTTCACCTTTGCCGTCGGCAGCGTCGTGCTCTTCACCGTTGGCGCCGTGCTCATCGCCGTGGCCATTCCTCTCATCCTGGTCGGCGCGGTGAAGTGGCACCGGGCCAGGAAAGAGAGAGCGCGCGTCGATGAACGGGTCGAGCAGATTCAGCTCGAGCTGGCGGCCTTCTAGCCATGTACCGGGGGCTGCGCGTCATTGCGATGGCTCCGGTGCTGAACGAAGAGAAGAAGATTGGTGAGGTCGTGCGCCGCACGCCGCGCGACGTCGTCGACGAGGTGCTGATCATCGACGACGGCTGCACCGACCGTTCGCCTCAAGTCGCGCTTGAAGCCGGAGCGAACATTCTTCCAATGGGCTTCGTCGCTGGCGTCGGCGCCGCGCTTCGGGCCGGCTACGCGTACGCGGTGCAACACCGCTACGACGTCGCCGTGGTGATGGCCGGCAACAACAAGGACGCACCGGAAGAAATCCCTTCGTTGTTGGGCCCCATCGCCGACGGCCGCGCCGACTTCGTGCAGGGCAGCCGCTTCTTGAAACGTGACGCGAACTTCGGCCCGATGCCGCTGTACCGAAAGGCCGCCACCCGCGTGCACCCGCTGCTCTTTTCGCTGGCCGCCCGCAAGCGCGTCACCGAATCGACCAACGGCTTTCGCGCCGTGCACCGCCGCGTGCTCACCGACCCGCGCCTCGACCTGAACCAGCCGTGGCTCGACCAGTACGAGCTCGAGCCGTACCTGTACCTGCGGGCCATTCAGTGTGGCTTTCGCACCGTCGAAGTTCCCGTCACCAAGGTCTACCCGCCGAAGTCGCTGGGCCAGACGAAGATGAAGCCCATCACCGGCTGGTGGAGCATTCTTCGCCCGCTGGTCTACGTCGGCCTCGGCCTCAAGAAATGAAACCCTTCATTCATGGAAAGGCGCTGTGTGAATCGAAAGACGTCGGCGCGGGCACGCGCGTCTGGGCGTTCGCGCACGTGATGAAGGGCGCGAAGGTCGGTGACGGCTGCAACATCGGCGACCACGCCTTCATCGAGGCAGGGGCCGTGCTCGGCAACCGCGTCACGGTGAAGAACGCGGTGCTGGTCTGGGCCAAGGTCACCATCGAAGACGACGTGTTCCTCGGGCCGAACGTGGTCTTCACCAACGACCCGAACCCGCGGGCCGCCTTCAAGAAAGCGCCAGCCGCGTTCGAGCCGACGCGGGTGAAGCAGGGCAGCAGCATCGGAGCGAACGCCACCATCGTCTGCGGTGTCACCCTGGGCGAATGCTGCTTCGTCGGCGCTGGCAGCGTGGTGGTTCGCGACGTGCCCGCCTACGCCCTGGTGGTCGGAAATCCCGCCCGTCAGCTCGGGTGGATGTGCGCGTGTGGACAGAAGCTCGGCCGGTCGCGCACGTGCGTTTGCGGGCGCCGGTACGCGCTGCGCGACAAGAAGGTGGGACTTGTGCCGCTCAAGTAACCGCGTCTGCCGAAGGGAAGTTGTTGCCGGCCCGGGAAGGGCCCTGCAATCATCGTGGTGAGAATTGGGGCGTCGTCCAAGGGTAGGACATCAGACTTTGACTCTGAATATCCAGGTTCGAATCCTGGCGCCCCAGCAGCATTCGTGGGGCCGGCGCACGTAGGTTTCGAAGCGGGGGTGCGGCATGGCGGGCAAAGAGATGCAGTTGGTCGCCGTGGGTGGAATCACGCCCGCGATGTTGAAAGAGCTCGAAGAGCCAATCGCCACGCTGCTGAGCGTGACGGTCTTCTCGGGCAAGACGCCGCTGCCAAAGCCGCAGTACGCGTTCAACAAAGACCGCAACCAGTTTCACAGCAACGCCATCATGCGGCGGCTCATCACCGTCAAAGAGCCCGGCGCGCTGATGGTGCTGGGCGTGGCAGACGTCGACCTCTTCGTGCCCGACTCGCAGTTCGTCTACGGCGAGGCCGACCGCGAATCGCACTCGGGCGTGCTCTCGACCTTCCGGCTGAAGAACGAGAACGACAACATCAAGCGGCGGCTGCAAATCGAAGCCGTGCACCAGGCCGGGCACCTTGTCGGGCTCTCGTACTGTGAAGACGTGCGGTGCGTGATGTTCTTCGCGACGAGCCTCGCCGACTGTGACCGCCGCAACCTGGCGCTCTGCAACAACTGCCGGAACGAATTGAACAAGCTTCGGCGCTAAGCCTGTCGCTCCTTCCTTCCGAGTTCGAGTTGCTGCTGAAGGTGCTGTCGTCGCCCGACGACGACGGCCCCCGCCTCGTCTACGCCGACGTGCTGCAGGAAAGGGCCGACGCGCGCGGCGAGTTCATTCCCCTGCAGTGCGAACTCGCGAAGTGGTCTGTTCGTTCAGACCCCGCCCGCTTCGCCGCGCTGCGCGAACGCGAACGCGCGCTGCTCGCCGAGCACGGCCAGGAATGGGTTGAGCAGGCAATTCCGTTTCGCTGCGATGGCTTCTTCCGCCGCGGCTTCCTCGAAGAGCTGCAGTGTCTGGCCGGGATGCTGCTCGAGAGGGGGCTGGAAGTGGTCGCTCCGGTTCGCGTGCTGCGGCTCGAAGGTGACACCTCGGCCGAGGTCGCCCAGCGCGTGATGGCGTTGCCGCTGGGCGCGCGCGTTCGCGAGCTGACCCTGCGCCTCGTCGACAGCCCCATCGACAACGGCCTTCGCGCGGCGGGCGCAAAGCTGACGGTGCTCAAGCAGCTCTCGGCCGAAGCGAACACCATCGCGCTGCTCGACCAGCTCGGCTGGCTTCACCGGTTGAAGCGGCTCGACCTGCCGCTGACCCCCGACTCGGGCAGCGTGCTCGACGACCTCGCGCTCTACAAACCGAAGCAGCTCGCGCAGCTGCGGCTCACCCGCCAGGCCGGAGCGATGTTCGGCCGCGATATTTTCACCGCCGTCCGCATCGTGTGGACGGCGCTTCCGGACCTGACGATTCGCTGGCGGGGCGTCGACTACCTTTTTGCCGACGAGACCGCGCTGCTGGGCGCGCTCGAGCCGTTTCGGGTGCAGACGTCGGTGCTCGCGCTGCCGGTGCCCGCGCGAATGGGCGCGCTCAACCTCGTGCTCACCGACCCGCCCGACGGTGCGGTGCGCCTGCCGCCGATGGCGTTCGTGCCGCTGCAGAAATCCCCCCCTTCCACCGACCCGTGGGACCGTTGGCTGCGCGCCGAACGCATCAACGCCCGCGGTTTTCTGCCCCGCGCGATTCCGCAGGCAGTGACGCTGATTCGCGCGGAAGAGAACGACATCCCCGTGCTCGTTGCCGTCGGCCCGGCCGACACGTTCGGAGCCGTGCCTTTCGCCGAGGACATCGCGCGGTTGATGGCGCTGCCCCGCGTCCCGGGCCTGATGCGGGTCGAGCGCACCGCGCTGCTCGAGCACGCACGGTGGGCGCTGTTCGAATCGTTCGAGGGCGTGTCGCTGTACGAGCTGAGCCGGCTTCATCCCTCGCTGCCGCCCGGCATCGCGCTGCGGATTCTCGGCGAAGCGGCGCTGGCCGGGTCGCATGTGCCGGGGTGGAAGCCCACCGCCGACGACGTGCTCATCGACGCGCTGGGCCGCGTGCGGTTGCTGCCCGGGTTTCCCGGTACGGCCCGCGCGGAAGAGCCGAGCTACACGGGTCGCGAAGAAGTGCACCCGCTGGGCGAGCCGCCACCGGACGACGACCCGGGAGGCGTGGTGTTTCAGCTGGGCACCGCGCTGTTCGAGCTGCTCACGGGCACTGCGCTGTTCGGGGTGTCCGGCCGGCTCGTGCTGGTCAGCGACCGGTTGCAGCTGTCGCGGCGCCTCGACCACGGCGGGCTCTCGTTGGCGCGCGTGAATACGGCGCTCGCTGCCTACGACCCACTGTTGGAACGGGCACTGACCCACGCGCATGCAAAGCGGTACGCGGGACTGGCAGGCTTCGGCGAGGCGTTGTTGTCGCACGAAGGGGTGGCGCAGACAGAAGACCTGGCGCGTATGGTCCAGGCGGCGGTCGGGCAGGTTCCCCGCTCCCGCGACGGCCGGTGAAAGTTTTCAGGAGACGACATGAATCGAGTGGCATTGGCAGTGGTGGCGTTCGCGGTGGTGGCGTCGGGCTGTGACCTCATCGGCGGGGGTGGTGCTGGCACCGGCGGAGGCGCTGGCGGGGGCAGCGGCGTCACCTTCAGCAAGGGCTACACCTTCATTCGCAAAGACGACCGCAACGTCTACCTTGCCGACGTGTCGGACCTGCAGGTGACGGCGCGGCTCACCACCTCGGGCGGCGCGCGCACGCCTTCGCTCTCGCATGACGGCAAGCGCGTCGCCTTCTCGCGCGTCACTGCGGCCAACGACACCGAGCTCGTCATCGTGCCGTCCGCGGGAGGCACCGAGAGCATCGTGCTGGCGACGAGCGCGGCGGTGAAGAACCTGCGGACCCCGATTTTCTCGAAGGACGATGCCAGGCTCTACTTCGCGTACGACGTGGGCACGGCGAGCGCGCTGGGCGTCGTCAACCTCGACGGCACGGGCTTCAAGTCGATCGCAGGCTCTGGCGCACTGAGCTACTCGAGCCCGTCGCTGTCGGCCGACGGCCTCACCCTGTTCGCCGCTGCGGGTGGCTCGCCGAGCACGCTGTCGCAGCTCGAGCGCATCACGCTGTCGACCGGCATGCCCGTCAACGTCACCAACCAGCTCGGCATTGCAGCAGAAGGCGACGTGGTGGTGAACCGCTTGATGGTGTCGCCCGACGGGACGAAGGCCGTCTACGACGGGCGCGCGACGGGCGGCGGCACGCGCATCTTCGTCGTCAACCTCTCGACGAAGGTCGTCACCAAAGCGACGGAGTACCCGTCCGACCCGACCACCAATGACTCGTTTCCCTCGTGGGTCGGCAACGACAAGTTCGCCTTCTCGTCCGACAGCGGCGGCAACGACCAGGTCTACGTGCTGCCCGCCACCGCCTCGAGCACCTCAGGAGGCCTCACGTTGCCGAAAGCGTCCGAGCCCTTCTACGGGCCGTGAGCCCGGCTCTGCCCTTCACCCCGCCATTTTCTGCAGCTGTTCCCAGCGCTCGTACAGGCGGGTGATTTCAGCCAGCGAGGTGTCGAGCTCGAACGACAGCTTCGCGCTCTCGGCGGCGTTTGCGTAGACGTCGGGCGCGTGCAGCCGCATCTCGATGGTCGCCTTCTTCGTCTCGGCCAGCTCGATCGCCGCTTCCATGCCGTCGAGCTCGCGCTGGTCTTTGTACGAGAGCTTCGCCGCCGG
>JAYUXE010000866.1:0-3693 GCA_043753165.1 Archangiaceae bacterium
TGTTGGGCGCGGTCGGCTACAAGCTGTTCGCTCCGAAGCCGACGGTCGCGAAGTTGTTGGGCATCGACGGTCTTCCGCGCGCGGCCCGTGGCACGGCGATGAAGGCCGGCAACCAGGCGATGAAGCAGTACAAGCTGCTGAAGAACTTCTTCTAAAGCCGAAGTCTCACTGCCCTGCGTCAGCTGCCTGCGGTTTCGATTCGCGGCAGTTGGCGTCGAGCAGCTCGGGGCGGTATTCGAAGTGCATCGTGTCGTAGTGAAGCCATCGGCCACCCCAGATGAACCCCTCGGCCTCGAAGGCATCGACGACTGGCTGCGGAATCTTGTTTCGCCACTTCAACGGCAGCTTTGGCCGTTGCCAGCGCCAGTAGTAGCCACGTTCGACGTTCAAATCGATCGCGATGCCCCACGCGTGCGTCGACAGCGCCTTGCTGCGCGCGATGGTGCGCCACTGCCACGTGCCCCCGATGTCCGTGAAGAAGACCTTGAGCTTCGGGTTTTCCTTGAGGGCCGCCTCGAGCCGCACGACGACGCGTTCGAGCGCGGGCGCCGCCCGTTGGTGAAAGGCGTAGCGGGTCCCGAAGAAGCGGACCTTGCCGAGCTGTTCGGTCACTTCTTTGCGGTTGGCTCCGTACGTCGCGAAGAACAGCGGCTCGACGCGGCGCCTGCCCGGGTCTTCGATTTCACCCTCACCGTGAATGGGGACGATGGGCCCGGTCTGGTACGGGGCGGAAAAGATTTCCTCGAGGTCGGGGTCTTCGAACGCCTCGTCGGCGCTCTTCGTGCGGCCGTCGTCCCACGCCAGGGTCCCCGCGTCCGGCAGCTGCCACGCCCAGCCCGCGTCGGTCTGCACCGGCCGGCCGACGTAGTACTTGCCGAGGCAGGCGAGGCCCGGTGGAATCTCGACATCGCCCTTCACCCTGCGAAGGCTCGCGTCATCGGCGGCGAGAATGAGGACCACGAGGCTCAACACGGGCAGCCGACTCTACCGGTTCCATTCATTCACTGAACCTAAGATTCGGCTCCAGAACACAGAGGATAGCTGTCTCAACCCGAATCAGTCGGCCGACAAGGCCGTCGCGCGTGCCCCAACGCACGTGGCGGGACTTCGAACGGCGGCGCACGTTTGCGGGTTGGTACGCAGACTGCTCAAGGCACGCCCACCATGCGACTGCTCACTTCTGCCCTTTGCTTCGCTGCCGTTCACGCATTCGCCAGCTCTGGCGGCGAGGCGGTGGGATCTCTGCTGGTCTCGTCAATCGAGATCAGCTGCCGCGTGAGCACGGCCGCTTCGGCCGCAAATGGCACCAGCCGCAGCGCAGACTCGACGGCCCGCGACTGCAGCGTGTCGTCCGACTGTCATCCCGCTTACGAGTGCACCGCGATGGGCCGGTGTGTGACGCGTTCGCTCGAGGCGGCGCCTGCTTCGCAGACCTCGATGCGGCGCCAGGGCACCGAGCTGCTGGTGCGCAACCGCGTGGTCGAGCTTCGAGAAGAGCTGGCGCTGGGGCGCGGCCCCGTCATCTCGCACCTCGCGCGCGCCGAAGGGGTGCCTGCAGAAAAATTGGGCCGCGTGCTTCGCGAACACCGGGCAGAATTGCTGACGCTGATTGGCGCCGCAGACGGCAGCGCGTGGGCGGGACAATTCATGAATCGCGTCGAACAGCTCAGCCGGCCTGCGTGATTGGTCTCTGGCTGCTCGCGGCGCCGCTGGTGCTCATTCCCTCACCGCTGTGGACGGATGAAGCGCGCGACGATGTGCAGCAGGGCCTCGAAGCGCTTCCTCCTGCCGCTCGAAATTTTCCGGGCGGCCCGCTGGAGGTCGAGATTCACGAAGCGCAAAAGCCGCTGGGCTTCACCGTCGACCGCCGCGTTCATTTCTACGGCTACGCGAAGTCCAACGACGCACGTGCGGAATGGCGGCTGAAGAAAGAAGCAGCGCCACAGCGGCTGTGGCGGCGGCGCGCAATCGTGCACGCCATCATTCGCCGCTGGGATGACCGCTACCACTGGAGCAGGCGCATCGAATGGCACCAGCTGCTCGGGTGGGACGGGCCGGTGCCGCTGATTTCTTACCCCTGGGCATTCAGCCGAAGAGAAGGGCTCGCGTCACCGGCGATGGACCTCGCCACGTTCGCCGAAGAGCTGCTGGTGCCGGCCGACGGCGTGGCGCCGGATGATGCGGTGCGCTGTCGAGACCTGTCGAAGTCGCGCTTCCTCGACGAAAAGCTCGCCGCGCTCGACCCGTCGTGGAAGCCCGCAACCCATTGCCCTGCGTTCGAGGCCTGGTCGGAACCCGATTCCGTTTCAGGCGTCGAGATTGGATTCGCGGCGCCGTCGACCGTTGGCGCGCAGTCCGTCTTCGGACACCTGTTCCTCACCCTCATTCGCGACGGCCCCATCGAAGAACAGGAAGCGCTGCAGATGGCGGCGCTGGTCGCTCCGCAAGACACGGCGGGGTTCGGCTACCTGTGGCGCGGGTTGACGGGCGGCTTCCGCGGCGTCTTCGCGCTGACGTCGATGAATGACGTGTTGCACGAAGCGCTGCGGCTCGAGCAGCGATCGCTGCGGCGGTTCCGGCTGACGCTGACGAAGGAACAGAAGCTGCGCATGCTCGAGCGCATCTGGGAGCTCGAACGCATCGGCTACGTCGACTACCGGTTCCTGAACGCGAACTGCGCGTCGATGCTGCGGTTCGCGGTGGCGCCGGTGTTGGGGGCCGATGCGCCGCTGCCGGCGATGACCCCGTGGGAGACGCCGGGCCAGGTGTTGGAAGCGTTCGGGCCGGTGCTCGAAGTCCCGGAGCTCGACGAGGCCAGCGGCGATCGCGCGCGCCGCGTGGCGGATGATCGGCGTTTTTTGGTGAAACAGACGTCTGTCGCCACGCAGCAAGCCCTGGGCCCCGCCTGGTTCAACGTCGCGAACCTCGATGTCGCGTCCGATGCCGAACGTGTCGCGGGCTACGCGGCGCTGGGGAAGCTCGCGCTGCCGCCGGAAGAAGCCCCGTGGCGGGCGAAGGTGTTGCTCACGTCGCTGCGCATCGAACGCAACCGGCTCGATCGCGCGAGCGTGGCGCGCATCCGGGCCGAACGTTCGACGGTGTTGCCCGGCTGGGTGGGACCCACCACCGACACGCTCATCTCCGCCCGTCAGCAGCGCTTCGAGAAAGACCTCACGCCGAGGAAGCGCGCGAACGACGCACTGGGCGAGATGATTCAGCTGGACGCATACCTGCAGACGGCGCCGCGGCGGCCGCTGACGACCGATGAGCTCGCGACCATCGACAGGGAAGCCGTCGCGCGGCAGACGTTCGACGCGGTCTCGGCCGCGATCGCCGAGCTGCCAGACGAGACGCTGGCCACGGCGTTGGACGAAGAGAAGACGCAGCTGTTCGAAGCGCAGGCGAAGGCGGGCCGTCGATCGGTTCCAGAGTCGGGCTACGGCCATGCTTTCGTCGCGGGCGGACTTCAGTCGACGGGCGGCCCGTTGTTTCGCGGCGGGCTCGCGTTGTTGAAGGAAGAGCTGGGCGATCAACGCCTGCGCGGCTTCGGTGGAAGGTCGGACTTGCGCGTGGTGGACGCGGTGTTCGACCTCACCGCGCGGGGCCTCGTGCAGGCACGACTGCGCGCTGTCGGCGGCAAGTCGGTGGGCGACAACGGGTGGGGCTGGGGCGGCGGGCTCGACTACCGGTATT
>JAYUXE010000867.1:0-3690 GCA_043753165.1 Archangiaceae bacterium
GGCGCCGCCCAGGTAGCCGACCCAGAGAATCGCTCCGAAGACGGCGGTGCGCGGCACGAGGTACAGCACGAGCAAGACGACCTGCAGCACGCCCAGGGTGAAGAGCATCTTCGGGTCCCAGCCCAGGTCGGCCGTGCCCTTCTGCGCGGGGATGAGGTTGAACACCTTCATGGTGGCGTCCATCGCGAGGAAGGCGGCGGCGAGGCCAGAGAGAATGCGGCCCACCCACAGCATGGTCTTCGCGGGTGGATGAGAGACGGCGGGAAGCGAGAGTGCGGGGGTCATGGTGGCTCCGTGCAGCGGGTTATTTGCCCGTAGAACGGCCCAGCCCTTCGAAACTCATCGGTGCCCGCGAATTATTTATTTCAGGCGTCCAGGTGCAGCGGCAGCCCGAAGCGCGGGAAGACGTTCTGCGTGTCGAGAAACGAGCACATGCTCGAGAGCCGATCGCCCTTCACTTCGACCACCAGCAAAGCCCACGGAGCGAATCCCCCACCCGGGTCGATGCGGTACTGCCCGAACGCCGGCATGCCCGACGCCATCGTGGGAATGAGGCGCGAGCCCCGGCAGTCGGCGCCCCGACCGAGGAGCCAGGTGGAAATCTGATCGTGCCCCTGCAGCCACAGCGTGTACGGCGGCATCGACAGCGTCGCGTCGTGGTGAAGCAGTGAGACGAGCGCCGGCACGTCGTAGCGAACGAACGCGTCCAGGTAGCGATCGACGAGCTTCGTCTGTGCGTCCGTCAACGGGTCGCCACCTTCCTTCAGGTTTCGGCTTCCCAGCGTCGCGCGCGCCCGCTGCAGCGCGCTGTTCACCGACGCCACGGTGAGCTCGAGGCCTTCGGCGACTTCGTTGGCCGACCAGCCGAGCACTTCGATCAGCAGCAACACGGCGCGCTGTTTCGGCGGCAGGTGCTGCAGCGCGGCGACGAACGCGAGGCGAATGCTCTGGCGCAGCACCAAGAGCTCGGAAGGGTCGGCGTCCTTCGGCAGCGCCCACGCGTCGGGCACCGGCTCGAGCCAGTGGCTGCGGGCCAGCGTCATCAGCTCGTCGTTCGGAGTCCCCTGCGGCCCATCTTCAATCGGCCGCGCGCGACGCTTCTTGTCGCCAATCATGTCGAGGCAGACGTTGGTGGAAATCTTGTACAGCCACGCTTTCACCGGCGCGCGCGGGTCGAGCTTCTCGAGGTTGCGCCACGCCCGAACCATCGTTTCCTGCACCGCGTCGTCGGCATCCGCGGGCGAACCCATCATCCGGTAGCAGTGCCCTGCGATGGCGCTGCGGTGCAGCTCGAGCTGTTCGGCGGGAATCATGGCGACGGCGAAGGTACGTGCTAGGCGGGCGCGATGCGAGCAGAGCTCGCCGGCAAGGTCCTCGAGAACCTCAACGCGAACGAGCTCGCGGTGTTCGTGCTCGCCGAAGCCGCGCCCCGGTAAGGCGCTACGTCTCGATGGGTGCGTGACCGGTGAAGGGGGACTTCATCTGGCCGAAGTACGTGGTCGGAAACTCGGAGTCGTCCATCAAGCCCACGGCGCCGGTGAACTCGCGACCCTTCGGGAAGTAGTAACTGCCGAAGACGTGATCCCACAGGGTGAGCACGTTGCCGAAGTTGTTGTTCGCTTCGGCCATGATCGTCGAGTGGTGCCAGCGATGAAGGTTCGGCGTGCCGATGAACAGGCTCAGGATGCCGGGCCGGTAGTCGACGTTCGAGTGAAGGATGAAGCCGTGTGCGGCAGAGATTGCTCCGTAGGCGAGGAAGACTTCACGGCCTGCGCCGAGCATCACCAACGGCAGCACCTGCAGAGACGTCTTCACCACCGTCTCGATCGCGTGAAAGCGGTTGGCGTTGAGCCAGTACATTTGTGTCGCCGCGTGATGCGTGGCGTGAACGCGCCAGCCGGCCGATGTCTCGTGCGCGAAACGGTGAACCGCGTAACCGACGAGCTCGGCGATGCTCAGCGCGAGCAACACCTGGACACCCAGGGGCAGCTGCGAGGGCCAGACACCGAAAGAGACACGGCTGGCAAACAACCCCACCGCGGTCCAGCCGATGGCCTTGACCAGCAGCTGCGCGAGCGGGCTGAAGATGAAGTAGCCCGTCATCAAGTAGGTGAAGTCGATGCGGACGTCCGTGCGGTTTGGCCGGCGCTGCGCCTGAAAAGGCAGACGCTTCTCGAGCACGATCAACGCGGCGACGACCGGGCCGACGCAAGCGACGAACAGGGCCACTTCGCCGGCCAGCCGGGTGGTTCCTGAACCCAGTGAAAAAAATGCAGCGCCGTCAGCGCAGTGGCGATGGGCTACGCCATCGAGGCTGGGAAGGCGAGTGTTCGGGTGTTCAAGCGAGGGCTCCGAATCAGGGGTCCTCTCGTAGTAACAACGCCCACCCCCCACATCGTGGCGGGTGTGTGAACTTGTAACCCTTCGAATCTGCTGGCTAGACGGAATCGTCTGTTTCCGGCCACTCAAGGGATGTGACGGCCGCCGTGTCCATTCCTCTCATCGAAGAGACGCTCGACTTCAATGTCCTCTACGAGCGGCACGTCGACGGCGTGTGGCGGCTGCTTCAACGGTTCGGCGTGCCCGAAGCGGGGCTCGAAGATGCGGTGCAGGAAGTGTTCATCATCGCGCACCGGAAGCTGACGGGGTTTCGCGGGGACTCGTCGCTGAAAACGTGGCTGGGCGGAATTTCGGTGCGCGTGGCGAAGGACGCACGGCGGGCCCAGGAGCGGCGTGGGGCGTTGATGCAAGCGCAAGAGTCGTTGGTGCCGGAAGTGCCACAGCTGGAAGAGACGGTGGGGCAGCGCGAGGCGCTGGCGCAGGTGCTGCGATTGCTGGATGCGCTCGAGCCCGACCAGCGTGAGGTCTTCGTGCTGTCGGAGCTCGAAGGAATGACGGCGCCCGAGATTGCGGACGCCACGGGAATCAACTTGAACACGCTGTACACGCGGCTTCGCACGGCGCGACAACGCTTCAACGCCCTCGTGGCAAATCAGAGTGGAGGGCTGCCGTGAACGACCTGAGTCCAGAATCCCGGAAGTTGATCGAGCACAGCCGACACGCCGGTGGCCCGACTGCGGCGCAGCGCGCGGCGATGAAGACGGCGATTCTCGGAGCCGTCCTCATTCCCGGGGCGGCAGCTGCCAGCACCGCTGGGGCCGTGAAGGCCGCAGGCCTCAGTGTGGCGGCGAAGATTGGGCTCGTCGTCGCAGCGGTGTCCGTCTCAGGGCTCGTGACGTGGCAGGTGATGGCGTCTTCGCCGGTCGAACCGGTGGCCGTCGTGGCTGAAGCAGTGGCGGAGCCGGTCGTCGAGGAAATCGCAGCGCCCGTGGCGGCGCCGGTGCCTGAAGAAGTGCCTGAGGTGGTCGTGCCCCCTGCCCCGGTCGCCGTGCCGAAGCCGGTGGTCGTGAAGCGGCCCGTGGTCGTCGCGGCACCGCCGCCGCCTCCTGCTCCAATCATCCCAACCGAAAAGGAAGTCGAAGCGACGCTGGCGAAAGAAGTCGCCGCGCTCGCCGGAGCGATGGGCGCCGTCGACGGCAAGCAATTCACTGTCGCGCTGGAACAGGTGTCGGGCTACCGCGACGCGTTTCCGAACGGGCTGCTCGAGACGGAAGCGGGCGTGCTCGAAGTCCTCGCGCTGTGCGGCTTGAAGCGCGTCGACGAGGCGCGCGAAGCGGCGAGGTCGTTGCC
>JAYUXE010000868.1:0-8493 GCA_043753165.1 Archangiaceae bacterium
ACCACCACCACCCGCGCCGCCTTCTTCGCCAGGGCCCACCGCAGCGCGATGCCCAGGTTGCTCGCGCCAAGGGCCTTTCGATCTTTCAGCGCCTTCACCGCCGCCGCGCCGAACCCGCTGGCCGGACCTTCGTGCACCGCGACCACCGACTGGTCGAACGCTGCGACCGTCAGCGGCATCGCCGGGTTCGCCTTCGCCAGCCGGTCGACCAGGCGCTGAACGAGGGAAACCTGGGCCGTGAAACCAAGGGCCCGCGAGGCGCTGGTGTCGACCAGCAGCAGCAGCGAAGGCATCGGCTCGGGCGTCGACGTCGCCACCGCTTTGATCCGCGTCACGACGAGATCCCCCGCGCGCAGCCCCGCCGTGCGCCGGACGTTGGCGGTGAAGTCCGTGTCCGGCACGAACCCGGTCTTGCTGTAGGCCATCAGCGAATCCGCCGAGACCGTGACGTCGAGCCTGTCGATCTTCGGCAGGCCTCTGAGCGGAATCGTGAATGTCGACGACGTCAGCGCGTGCGACCACGAGACGATGAGCTCTTTGCGACCCTTCGCGGGAATCGGGAAGACCCGGGCGGAAAACTCGTTTCCCGCAGCCTGCTCGAGCAGCGCGGGATCCTGCCGGCGGTGAAGAAAGTCTTCGTACGCGCGGCGGGCGGCCTGCTTCTCGAGCACCTCGCCTTCCTGCCAGCGGCCGTCGAGCTTCATCGCGAAGCGGCTGACGGTCGCCGCGTGGGGAAGCGTGATGCGGAACTGGCCTTCGATCACCCGGTCTTGCGGGTTTTCGAACACCAGCGTGAGCTCGGTGAAGGCCAGCGGATCCTGCACCACTGCTTTCGCTGAGTACGACACGAGCTTGAGGCCCGTGCCATCGGAAGCGGTGAGGCTCAGCGGGGCGTCTTCCGCCACCGCCGAGAATCCAACCAGACACGACGCAACCAGCAGGCCCAGGCGCATGCCGGGCATTGTACTACGGCGTCGCCGTCGCCTCGCCGAACAGCGGCAGCGCCGCGCTGATCTTGAGCCCCATGCGCGCGGCGGCCAGGTCGACCCGGGCCTGAATCTGCACGAACTCGGCGCCGAAGACGTCGCGCTCGGCGAAGATCACCTCGAGCTGCGTCGAGGCCCCGACGGCGTAGCGATCGCGCGCAGACTGCGCCGCCCGCTGCGTCGCCTCGGTCTGGGCCTTCGACAGGTTGACCTTGGTGATCGCCAGCTTCTGCCGCTGCCAGTCCGCGAAGATCTGATCTCTCGCCGTGTTCCGGGTGCGTTCGGCCGCGAGCTCGGTCAGTGACAGATTCTGCGACTGCACCTGCATGCCCATGAACGTCGGCACGTCGAGCCGCCAGGTGAGGTTCACTCCCCAGCTCAGCGAATCAGACTGGCCGCCGAGGCCGGCGTTGCTGGTGCCGCGCTCCATCACGTACGCGCTGGCGGTGGGCAGCACGAGCAATCGCGAAGCGGTGAGAAACCGGTTGCTGGTGAGCACGTCCTTGTCCGCCGCCTTCACCGCGGGGAGCTCGCCGATGCGCGCCTCGAGCTCTTCCAGCGGAGCCGCCGGGCTCAAGTCATCTGGAGGCAGCGTCGCGCCTTCGCCCGGGTCGAGGTACGTGAGCGTGAGCAGGTTGCGGCGAATGTTCGCGAGGTTCGTCTCGGCGTCGGCCAGCTGCTGCTGGTTCCGCGCGAGCTCGGCGTTCGCGCGCAGGCGGTCGATCTCGGTCGCGGCGCCCGCGTTGACCCGGATTTCCTGCAGCTTCGCCTGGGCTTCGGCGGCCCCCACCGACTTCCGCGCCGATTCCCTGAACGCGTTCGCTCCGAGGTAGCTGTACCAGTAGCTGACGACCTGGCGCTTGATCGCGTCGCGCGTCTGCGCTTCACGCTGCGCCTGGCTGTCTTCTGCCGAGCCCGAGGCCCCAATGCGGTACCAACGGGCGACGTCGATCAACGGCACCTCGACGCGCAGCATCCCATCGAACTGATCATAGGGGACGAGCGTGACCACGGTTCCCATGATGGGGAACTCGGACTTCTTGTTGTTGTGAACGTACCCGCCCGTCACCGTCACCGAGGGAAGAAGCCCCGTCCACGCCTGCCGGTACTCGGCCTCTGACCGCTTGCGCTGCGCCTCGGCCGACCGGTTGTCGATGTTCTGCTTCTCGGCGGCCTCGATCATCTGTTGCAACGTCACCTGCGCCGACGCCGTGGTCGAAACGATCAGGGCCAGCATCCAACTCACGCGCTTCACTTCCCCACCTCCTGGGTGATCGCGGCGGGCGGCACGACCTGGCCGCCTCGGGTCACCTTCAGCCACATGCGTTTCATGAACTCAGACAAGTCATCGAGAAAGGAATACGCGACCGGAACCGCCATCAACGTCAGCGCCAGCGACAGCACCTGGCCTCCGACGACGACGCCTGCCGTCGCCCGGTTGAAGCCCGAGCCGATGCCGCGCGCCGTGACCAGCGGAATCATGCCGGCCACGAAAGCGAACGTGGTCATCAGAATCGGACGAAGGCGATCGACGTTGCCCCGAATGATCGCCTCGGCCCGCGGCAGCCCGGCTTCCCGCAGCTTGTTCGTGTGGTCGATTTGCAGAATCGCGTTCTTCTTCACGACGCCGAACAACACGAAGATGCCGAGGAAGCTGTACAGGTCCAGCGCCTGGTCGAAGAGGATCACGGACGCAATCGCGAACGGCAGCGTCAGTGGCAGCGACACCAGAATGGTGATCGGGTGCAGCCACGACTCGAACTGCGCCGCGAGGATCAAGTACATGAACAACAGCGACGCGAGCAGGCCGAAGATGAAGCTGATGCCCGTCTCGCGCATCAGCTTGGTCTGCCCCTGCGGCTTCACCGAGAAGCCCTTCGGGAAGTGCTCGTCTTCCAGCACCTTCTTGATCTCGTCGCCGACGGCACCTTCGCTGGCGCCCTGCGCGCCGTTGGCCATGAACGTCACCTGTCGTTCGCGCTGGTACCGGTTGATGCTGCTCGGGCCTTCGGTGGGCTTCACCTTCACCACTTCCGACAGCGACACCAGGCCGACCTTGCGCGACGGCACGGTGATCAGCTGCAGCTGGTCTTCACTGGTCCGAAACTCTGGAGTCGCCCGCAGTCGGATGTCGTACTGCTCTCCGTTTTCCGCGTAGCTCGAGACCTTCTGCCCCCCGACCATCAGCTGCAACGCGGCCGCGACGTCGACCACCTGCACGCCCAGGTCGGCCGCACGGGCGCGATCGACGAACACACTGAGCTCGGGCTTGCCGACCACCTGCGACGAGTCGACGTCGACGGCACCCGGCACCTGCTTGATCTTCTCGAGCACGCGGGCGTTGGCGTCGTTGAGCACGCGAAGGTCCGGGCCCGCCAGGATGTACTGAATGCGCGCCGTCGACTGACCGCCGCCGAACTCGTTCACGTCGGCCACCGACACGCGAAGGTCCTGAGGCAACGTGGGGATGATCTTCTGGCGCACCACGTCCTTCAGCTGCGCCTGCGTGATCTTCCGGTGGTCCGGAGCCACCAGCTTCACGTAGATGCGCGCCACGTTCGGGGTGCGCTGCTCGTCGTCGCCAATCGTCACCAGCGTCGCCGTCACTTCCGGGATCTCGCGGATGATGCGGGCCACGCGCTCACCGACGAGCTCGGTGGCCGGCACGCTGCGGCCTTCCGGCAACCGCACCACCACCTCGAACTGCGCGCGATCGTCAATCGGAAGGAAGCCCTTCCTCGCGGCGCCCGCGAGCGGAACGATCGAGGCCATCGTCACGAGGCACGCGATCACCACCACCCACCGGTGCGCCATCGCGAACTTCAGCGCCACGGTGTACGCGCGCTCGAGCGGCTTGTAGCCATTGTCGACGACCCGTTCGAGCAGCGGCTTCTTGTGGTTCCCCGGAATCTTCGCCTTCAACCACCGCGAGGCCAGCATCGGCGTCAGGGTGAAGCTCACGAACAGCGAGACGGCGATCGCGAACGACATCGTCACGCCGAAGCTCGCCAGGAACCGCCCCGGAATACCGGCGATGAACGCGATTGGCAGAAAGACCGCGATGAGTGACAGCGTGGTGGCCAGAACGGCGAGGCCAATTTCCTGCGTGCCGACGATGGCCGCTTCCTTCGGGCTCAAGCCCTTCTCTTCGATCTGCTTGAAGATGTTCTCGAGCACGACGATCGCATCGTCGATCACGATGCCTACCGCCAGTGCGAGCGCCAGCAGCGTGATCGTGTTGAGCGTGTACCCTTTCAAGTACATCAGCGCGAAGGTGCCGACGATCGACGTCGGAATCGCGACTGCGGCGATGATCGTGCTGCGAACGTTGCCGAGGAAGATGAGCACGATGAAGGCAGCGAACAGCGCGCCCAGCACCAGGTGCTCGTTCACCGCGTCCGTGCCCGTGCGGACCACCGCCGAGCCGTCGCGCTGAATGACGAGCTCGAAGTCGGGCGGAAGATCCTTCTTGAGCTCTTCCATTCGTTCTTTCACCGCGTCGACGACCTGCAGCGTGTTGGTGCCCGACTGCTTGCGCACCGTGAGCAGCACCGTGCGTTCGCCATTCCACATCGCCGACGTCTCGACGTCCTCGACGCCGTCATCGATCGTGGCGACCTCGTCGAGGCGAATCGCGCGCCCGTTCTGCTCACGCACCACAATCGACTTCAGCATCTCGACCGAATCGACCCGGCCGTTCACCCGCAGCGTCAGGTAGTCGCGGCTCGTATCGACGCGGCCACCCGGCATCGTCACGTTCTGCGCATCGATGGCGCGGGCCACTTCTGCGGCCGGCAACCCGAGGGCGCGCAGCTTCACGGGGTCGACGGCCACGTTGATCTGACGCTGCCGGCCACCAATCAAGCGCACCTGGCCGACGCCGTTCACCGATTCCAGGCGGCGGCGCACCATGCGGTCGGCGATGTCGGTGATTTCCCGCGTCGGCTTGTCCTTCGCGTTCAGCGCCAGGAAGAGCACCGGCTGCGCGTCGGGGTCGAGCTTCTGGACGATGGGCGGGTCGATGCCGCGTGGCAGCTCACTCAAGAGCACGTTGATTTTCTGCTGCACTTCCTGAGCAGCCACGTTGACGTCCTTCTCGAGCTTGAAGGTGACGACGACCTGCGAGACCCCTTCGCTCGAGATCGAACGGAGCTCGTCGATGCCGCTGATGGTGTTCACCGCGCCTTCGACCTTGTCCGAGATTTCCGTCTCGACGTCTTCGGGCGACGCACCCGGCAGGCGGGTGATGACGACGATGACGGGGAAGTCGATCTTCGGGAACTGGTCGACGCCGAGCTTCGTATAGAAGACGCCGCCGACGACGAGGATGACGAGACTGAGCACCGTCGCGAAGATCGGGCGATCGACGCAGAGTTTAGCGAGCCATTGCATGGGGGTGGGCTCCTCGGGTTACTGAATGGAAGCGCCGTCGCGCAGCGCGGCGGGCGGGTTGAGGATCACTTTGTCTTTGTCGGTCAGCTGCTCGAGCACCGCCACGCGGCCGTCCTTCGCCACGCCCGTGCGAACCACCATCTCGAACGCGTGGCCGTCTCGCGCGAGGAACATGCGGCGCACCGTGCCGTCGGCCTTGATCGCGTCGGACGACACCGTGGGCTGCTCTTCTTCACCGACCATCAACAAGACGGTGGCGAACATCCCAGGCCGCAGCGCGCCGTCGGCATTCGGGGCCATCGCTTCGATGATCAGATCGCGCGTGTTGGGCCGAAGCGCCGGGCTGATGTAGCGAATGGTCGCGGGAAACGCGCGGTCGTACGACGACACGCGGATGTCCAGCGTCTGGCCTTCCTTGATCACCCCGACTGCCTGCTCGGGCACGCTGATGCTCACCCGCACCGGGTTGACCGAGAACACACTGGCGACGCGCGTCGCGGGGGTGACGTACTCACCGACGTTCACGTAGCGCTCGCCGATGATCCCATCCATCGGGGCGCGGATCACCGTGTCGCCCGCCAGCTTGCCGGCCAGGTTCGCATTCGCGCGCGCCGCGTTCGCCTGGAACAACTGGGTGCTGCACTGGCTCTTGAGCCGGTCGTGCTCGCTCTTGGAGATTGCGCCTTGCGAGAAGAGCGTGTCGGCCCGCGCGCATTCCTGCTTCGCGAGGTCGACCTGCGTCTCGGCGGCCTGCGACTGCGCGCTGGCAGCCTCGGCCGAGAAACCCGCGGCCTTCGAATCGACCACCGCGATCATCTCACCCAGCTTCACCGCCTTGCCGCGCTCGACGTACGTCGCCGTGATGCGGCCCGACACGTTCGCCGCCACTTCCGACTGGCGGTCGGCGAGCACGCTGCCCGTCAACGTGAGGAAGCGCGGCATCAGCTCCTTGCCGACGGGCTCGGTCTGCACCTTCACCGGGGGCGCAGCGACGGTTTCCTTCAGCGCCGCTGCGGCCGTCGCTTCCGCAGGCTTCTTGCACCCAGCGATCAAGAGGAAGACAGCGACAGGAAGAATTCGGTTCATTTGGGTGGGGTATTGCGGTTGTCGGGCGAAAGGGCCCGGGTGAAGAGCTTCGAGAGCTGACGTGCGTATTCCTTCTGGTCTCGGGTCGACCACGGCGAATGCGAAAGGTGGGCGCTGATCGCCCGGTGGGTGATCGCCCCGACCAGCGCGCTGCCCGCTGTCTCGAGCGCCTCATCGACACAGAGTCGCATCTCGGCCAGCTGCTGCAGGAAGCGGGTCACCGCCTGCACCGCCTTGATCTGCGGGCTGAGTTCATTGCGGGGGAACACTTCGTTGTACGGAATGCCCGACTCGCGCAGCGCGAACATGCAGGGCATCGCCTCGTTGAAGGACTCCGAAAAGCTGGTGATTACGTCTTCGAGCTGCTCGCGCAGGGGTCGGGCGTCGGGGCCCTTCGACAGGTGCCGCGACCACACCGTGTCCAGCGGAGGCTTCAGCGCGGCGATCATCAGCGCTCGCCGTGTGCCGAACCGCTTGATCAGCGCCGGCGACGTCACATTCAGCTGCTCGGCCACCACATCCAGTGACACCGCCGGCCCGTGCTCGAGGACGCTGCTCCGCATCGTCTGCAGGATTTGTTCGTCGGTGATTTGCCTGGGCCGCGCCATTTTCGGGTTCGTTAGTATTGGCTGATTAACCATCGCGCAAGCCGATCTGACGTTCGCCAGTGGAGATTTCCGACACAGCGCGTTAACTCACGGAGCTTTCTGGGGGTTGTTCATGGGAATGGCATTGGTCACGGGCGCGTCTGCGGGGTTGGGGCTCGAATTTGCTCGGCTTTTTGGCTCTGATAAGCACAACTTAATTCTCGTCGCGCGGCGGCGGGACAAGCTCGAAGCGCTGGCCGCTGAGCTCGAAAAGGCCCACGGCATCAAGGTGTGCGTCCTCTCGGCGGACCTGATGGAACCCTCGGCCGTCGAGCAGATCGTGGCCGAAGTGAAGGCGAAGGGCCTGCAGGTCGACTACCTCGTCAACAACGCCGGCTTCGGCAGCAGCGGCGCGTTCGTCGAGCTCGAGCCTGCGAAAGAGGTCGGCCAGGTGACGGTGAACATCTCAGCACTGGTCGGGCTGACCCGCGCGTTTTTGCCCGACATGGTGCAGCGCAAGTCGGGCCGAATCTTGAACCTGGGCTCGACCGCAGGTTTTCAGCCCGGGCCGTACATGGCGACGTATTACGCGTCGAAAGCGTTCGTGAACTCGTTCACCGAGGCGTTGTCCTACGAGCTCAAGGGCACCGGAGTGACCGCGACCGTCAGCTGCCCCGGCCCCGTCGCGACCGAGTTCCTCGCCGTCGCCGGCAATGACAAATCGAAGCTCGCGGGCATGGGCATGGCGACGCCGGCCGGCATCGCGCGTGAGGCCTACGACGCGATGCACGCAGGCAAACGGCGCATTGTGCATGGCCTGCAGTACAAGCTCGTGACGCTGCTGAACGCGTTCTCGCCGATGCCGGTGCTGCTGGCCGTGACAGCTTCCCTGAATCGGAAGCCGCCGCAGCTTCCGGGCTAGTTCAGCTTCATCAGCGCGACCCAGATTTCACCGGCCGCATCGAGGTCGGTGAAGTGGGCGCGGTACACGAACATCCCGTCTTTGAGCTCTGACGCAATCACCGTCGCCGCGGCCGTGTGCCCGCCGAACTGGATCTGCACGGTGTGGGCGCCGAGGACGCCGTCCATCGCGAACATCGCGCCGGCCGAGCTCAGGTTGCCCGTCACCTTCTGCACCACACCGTCGCCGACGCGCACTTCGAACGCAGCCGGAACGCGGCGGAAGCGGCGCGACGTCGCCAGCCCTTCCATCGGGAACTCGGCCGGCGGCCAGTTCGGATCTTTGATGAAGCCCTTCCGCACGCCGTACGAGGGCGAGAACCGCGCCCCCTTGGGACCCTGCGAGAACTTGCGGTTGCTGCCTGCGCCTGCGGCCTTCGTGAAGACGTTGTCCATGACTTCCCCTTTGAAATACAGCGTGTGCGGCAAGGTGGGATTGCTCGCTCTGGAAAGGAAAGTCAACCGGGGCACAGTAGCCTCGC
>JAYUXE010000869.1:0-8484 GCA_043753165.1 Archangiaceae bacterium
GAAGGAAACGTAAGCCCATGCGCGGCGAACGTCACCGGAGCGACGTGCTCGATCATGTGCAGCGTCAGCGCGAGGTCCGCCCGCTGCCACGTCGCCTCGCCCTGCATCGAACGAAAAAGCGCCTGCAGCCCGCGCTCGAAGCTCACGTCGTCCGCGCCTTCAGCTTCTCTTTGAGGTTCGCGAAGAAGTTCTGTTCCTTCTCGTCGGGCGGCCCTTCGGGAATCCCCGCCAGGTCCGTCAGCTCGTAGAGGCCTTCGGGCAGATCGTCGAGGAAGCGCGACTGCGTGCGCGGCACTTCCCGGCCCCGCTTGATCCGCTGCGAGGCGCGCGTCATCACCAGCCGTTCTCTCGCGCGCGTCATCCCCACGTAGCAGAGCCGCCTTTCTTCCTCGGGGTTCGGCGCCTCGCCCTGCATGCCCGAGTGCGGCAGCAGGTCTTCTTCGAGCCCTACCAGGAACACCAGCCGCCACTCGAGGCCCTTCGCGCCGTGCAGCGTCATCAACGTCACCCGGCCCCGGCCTGCCGCGCCGTGCTCGTCTTCTTCCTCTCGCGTGTCCAGCGTCAGCCGGTTCAGGTACGTCAAGAGGCTCGCCTTCGGGGACTCGCGCTTCTCGTACGCGTCCAGCGACTGCAGCAGCTGCCCCACCGCCTTCACCTTCCGATCGCCCGCGGCCAGCGACGTCGTGTTGCCGCGCGTGTTCCCGTCGAAGTCGATTTCCTTCAGCAGCTGCTGGGTGACCTGCGCCAGGTTTCCTTTGTCGAACAACTTCCGGTACCGCTCGATCAACGCGCAGAACTCGACCACTTTTTCCGGGGCGCCCCTGGGCAGATCCGGCACGTCGGGCGCGCCGGCCAGCGTGTCCCACAGCGGCAGCCCATTCGCGACGGCGTGGGCCGTGATCCGTTCGAGGGTCACGTCGCCGATGCCACGCGCCGGCACGTTCACGATGCGCAGCAGCGACACCTCGTCGCGCTTGTTGGCGATCACCTTGAAGTAGGCGATCACGTCCTTGATCTCGCGGCGATCGAAGAACTCCTGCCCACCCACGACCTCGTAATAGACCTGCTTCTCGCGCAGCGATTCCTCGATCGGCCGCGACTGCCCGTTGGTGCGGTAGAGAATCGCGATCTCGTCGGCGGGCAGGCCTTCGCCCATCGCCTTCTTCACCTCGTGCGCGACGTACCGGGCTTCCTCTTCTTCCGACGGGGCCACCACCACCTGCACCAAAGGCCCGCCCTTCTCTTCCGTCCACATCCGCTTCGCGCGGCGTTCGGGGTTCTTCTCGATCACCGCGTTCGCCGCATCGAGGATGATCGGCGTGCTGCGGTAGTTCTGTTCGAGCCGCACCGTCTTCGCGCCGGGGAAGTACGTCTCGAACTCGAGGATGTTTTTCACCTCGGCGCCGCGCCAGCTGTAGATGCACTGGTCGTCGTCGCCCACCACGCAGACGTTGTGCTTCTTGCCCGCGAGGTGTCGCAGCAGCTGCAGCTGGGCGCGGTTCGTGTCCTGATACTCGTCGACCATCAGGTACTTGAACCGCGTCACGTACTTCTCTTTCACCTCGGGATACTTTTCGAAGATGATCGATGGGAAGACGAGCAGGTCATCGAAGTCGACCGCGCCCTGCGCCTTCAACGCCAGCTGGTACAGCGGGTAGACGAGGTGGGCGACGAGGTCGAGGTCGTCACCCTGCCCTTCGGGTTTCGGCTCGGGCGCGATGCCCGAGTTCTTCGCGCGGCTGATCAGCGTCAGCACCTTGCGCGGGTCGAACGCCTTGTCGTCGACGTTCCGTTCGCGCATCGCCCGGCGCACGATCGCCACCTGGTCGCCCGTGTCGGCGATGGCGAACTTCTTCGGCCAGCCCAGCTTGTTCAGGTTCTCGCGCAGCACTTCGGCGCCGAACGCGTGAAAGGTCGACAGCGTCACCCCGGCCGCCTTCTGGCCGGCCATCTTCAGCACGCGTTCCTTCATCTCGTGCGCGGACTTGTTGGTGAACGTGACGGCGAGAATCGCCCGCGGCAGCACCTTCTTCTCGAGCAGGTGGACGATGCGGTGCGTGATCACCCGCGTCTTCCCTGAGCCGGCCCCGGCCAGCACCAGCAGCGGGCCTTCGGTGGTCTTCACGGCCTCGCGCTGCGGGGCGTTGAGGTGCGACAGGTCGATCAAAGCGCATCGCTCTTAACCTGCCCCGATGCAATTCTCGCGAGCCTTCCGCGCGTGGGCTACAAAGTCAGGCCCATGGCGAAGGACACGAAGCCCCGCGCAGCAGTGGAGCCGAAGGAAGCAAGGGCGCTGGTCGCCGGGCTCGACCGGCGCGGGTTCACCGAAGAGCTCAACAAGCTCACCCAGAGCTTCTCGTCAGACCCCGGAAACCCCGGCAGCTATGCGTGCACCGGCTGTCAACGCTGCGCCAACTGCATGTTCTGCGACACGTGCGACAGCTGCTACCAGTGCACCCACTGCGAAGGCTGCCAGCTGTGCAACAACTCGACGCACTGTCTCGACAGCAAGTCGCTGCACGCCTGCGCGTACTGCGTGCAAAGCGAGAACTGCACCAACTCGGCGTACCTGACGCTGAGCCGCAACCTTTCCGACTGCACGTACTGCTTCGGCTGCGTCGGGCTCACGAAGAAGGACTTCTACATTCTGAACGTCGCGTTCGGCAGGCAGGAATTCTTCGAGCTGACGAAGCGCCTGAAGAAAGAGCTGGGGATGAAAGGCTAATTCGGCGTGATGGCCGGCTTCGCTTCGCTTTCGCGGATGATCTGAATCACCCGGTTCCGCTTCTGCTCGAGGCGTTTCATCCGTTCGCCGCTCAGCAACGTCTCGATGGTGGTCTCGCCCCGGACGACCATGTCGTCGTCCTGCTTGTTGCGCAGGCTCGCGGTGAGCGCGCCTGACCGCATCGCCAGCGACACGACCTCGACCTCTTCCGGCACCAGCATCAGCGTCAGGTCGGTGAACCGCTTCTGTTCCCGGCCGATGTTCAGCGTCGTCACCCCTCCCACCGCCAACACGCGGATCTTCTCGAACAGGGTGATCGCCCGAGGCTTCGATTCCTCGCCTTTGCCGGTCGTGCCGAGGTTGAGCATCATGATCAGGTCGATCTCTTCGTTGGGGATCAGGTTGCCGCCCAGGCTTCGCAGCTCGGTGACTGGAATCGTGTACGCGCGCCCCCGCTTCACGATGTCGAACCGCTTGTTCTTCTTGCTGGTGTCGAACTGCGACCAGAGCAGCGGGTCACCCGCCTGAACGGGGAACTCGATCTTCTGGCCGACGGCGTACGCAATCGATTCGGGCTTCACGATGGACGCCGTGACGAACTGCTCGGGCACCGCGCGAATCGACAGCATCTCGAGGTTCAGCTTCGTGCCTTCGGTGATGTCGGTGGCCGCAACGACCACGCGGACCAGCACCCACGGCCTTTCGACCTTCAGCCGCACGGTCTTCGTCATGCCGATGAAGAGGCTCGTGCCCAACAGCGCACACAGGCCCGCCGCCGCCAGCCAGTAGCGGCCTGGAAACCGCTGGGTGTTGCGCGGCAGCGTCTTCGCGGCCACGGCGGTGAGTTCGACCGAGGTCTGATCTGTGCCGGGGGTCGAGTTGAAGACGTGGGCGGCCTTCAACGGCACGCCCCGGCTCTGCGTGACGTCGTCTTCGACCGGTGGCGGCAGTGCGAGCGCCTGGCCCGAGCTTTCCGTCTGCTCGACCTGGCTCCACGGCACCAGCGCCTTGCCTTCGCTGACGGTCGACTCGACTGGAACCGGCAGGGCCTGCGCGTCGCTTTGCGTGGTCTCGATCGGCGGCGCGATGATCGGGATGCCTTGCGGTTGCGTTTGGTCGTCGCGCTCGTGATCGACGGGCGCGCGCGCGATCAGCGGCTTTGGCATCGACGGCGTGTGCTCGGGGTCCAGCGGCTGGCGCTTCAGCCCCGGAGCGCTGGGCCGCGCCGCGGCGACGCTCAACTCGATCTTCGACACGTCCGACGGCAGGTCGACGAAGCCCTGCGTCTCGACGCGCGACGGGTAGTGTTCCTGCGGCACCGACGGCTCGAAGCCCGGCTTGAGCACCGGCACCGCCGCCGCCATCACCGGCTGCAGCTCGAGCGCGGTGACGTCGATGGCGAGGCAGGTGAGCGCGTTCTCGAGCTCGACGAAGGCCGCGGCCGGCGCGGCGTTCGGGTCGAGCAGGGAAGCCTCGGTGGCCCAATCGCCCGGCCCGGCCAGCAGCACCGCCCCGCGCGAGAGGATGTCGGTGAGCGCAGGTGGCTCCAACCCGAACTGGCGGCAGATGAGGTCTGCCGGCAGGCGCTCGACGAACCGGGTCAGCACCACCTCGCGCTCGTTCAGCGGCAGCGGCTCGAGCTTCTTTACCTGCGCCAGCGCTTCAGTCTGCGAGGTGTCTGGCGAAGCGACGGGCAGCGCCGGCAGCTTCGCGCGCACCTGGGTCAGCACGGCCTGCGCGAACGTCGCTGCCTCGGCGGTGCGCTTCACCAGCGCCACTTCTTCGCGGAAGACCTGCAACACGGCGTTCGGCTCGCGAAGCACGAAGCCGTCGGCGATCACCGCGGCCTGAACGAAGGGCAGCAGATCGTGCCCGAGCTCTTCGAGCGCCGAAGGATCCTCGCGCCGCAGTCTTTCGAGCAGTTCGTTCATCGCGGGTCCACGCAGCGCCTCATAAGGTTACTTGAAGCCGAGGCGGCCTCCATCGTGGGGCGACCGAGCCCGCAGGGTGACACTGCCCTACCTGTTCACCACTGCAGATTGAACTCGACGCGCTCGGGCATCGTCTTTTCCCAGCCCATGTCGATCGCTCCGCCTTCGAAGCGCGCAAAGGCCGAACGGAAGATCGATGAGTAGAGCTGCAGGGGCAGCACCTCGCCCTTGAACACGACCTGGCCGCCCGTCTCGGAGCACGCCGTGACGACCCGCGCGCCCGGCTGAATCATCGGCTGAAACAGCTGAACCAGCGGTCGGAGGACGACCGAAGGCTTCGACCGCGAAGGCAGCGCCAGCAGCGGGGCCGCCAACGGTGAGTTCAGCATCATCACGAAAGCCTCGTCGCCAATCAGCGCGAAGGCCTGGTCGAGGCCGCCGCACCGGGGCGCGAGAATCTCGACTCCGCGCCACAACAACCGCAGGAAGTCGCGCGTCGGGTACTTGAGCGAATCGACCCATTCTTTCGGGTCTTCGGTGGCCTTGCGCGCCTGCGTTCTGGCGACGGCTCCGGCCTTCTTGAGCACCGCGCTCTCGACGGCATTCGAGAAGGTGCCGTAGATCTGATCGGTCGCGGCGCAACCCGCGATGCGCGCAATCAGCTGGTCGGGGTCCAGCGTCGCCTCGCCCTTGTTGCGCGCCGCGGGAAGCGCCGGGCCGTCCGCGGGCGACATGAAGCTGTTGCTGACCTGCGGCGTGTTCTCGTTCTCGGCGGCGACCTGGCTCAGCTTGAGCAGCGCGTCGGGCGCAGACTGTTCAGGGAAGAGGCCCTTCATGAACGCGGCGAGGTGCGACGCGGTGGCCGGCAGGCGCTGGCGGGCGATCACCCCTTCGAGCTCCGCCTGGAACTGGCCGCACGTTTCGTAACGGTCTTCGCGGTTCTTCGACAACGCCTTCATCACGATGACGTCGAGCGCTTTTGGAATTCCCTTCACGAGCTCGCTGGGCGGCGCCACGGACCCTTCGGCGACGGCACGCAGTGTGTCCATGTCGGCCTCGCGCTTGAACAGCCGCTTACCGGTGAGCAGCTCGTGCAGCACGGTGCCCAGCGCAAAGACGTCGCTGCGGCGGTCGAGCGTCTGGCCGTACGCCTGCTCGGGTGACATGTACGCGTACTTGCCCTTGATGACGCCGGTCGCGGTGCGGGCGAGCTTGTTGTTCGCTTTCGCGATGCCGAAGTCCACGAGCTTCACGACGCCCGAGAACGCGATCATGATGTTGTGGGGGCTGACGTCGCGGTGAATCAGATCCAGCGGCTGGCCCGCCGAGTTGCGTGCGTCGTGGGCGCAGTCGAGGGCGAGCGCCGCCCCCGCGATGATGCGGCACTTGAGGCCCAGCGTGATGCCACCGCGCACCGTTTCGGCCGCGCGTTCGGTCGCGCGCAGCGTCTCGCCGTGCACGTATTCCATCGCGATGTAGTACCGGCCCTGCGCCTCACCGAGGTCGTAGATTTGAACGATGTTCGGGTGGCTCAGCATCGCGGCGATGCGTGCCTCGTCGAAGAACATGTTCACGAATTCCTGATCTTCCGTGAGGTGCGGAAGCAGGGTCTTGATGACGAGGAACTTCTCGAAGCCGACGGGGCCCTGCTGGCGCGCGAGAAACACCTCGCCCATGCCGCCGGCCGCGATCTTGTGCAGCAGCTCGTAGCGGCCGAGAAATTCGCCCATTCCTATTCGAGGCCGCGCGCCGCGAGCTCGAAGTCGTCTTCGCCGCGCAGGTGCCCGACTTCGTGCAGAAGCGTGACGCGAATCTGTTCGATGAGCTCGGCCTTCGTCTTCACCGCGCGCGCGAGGTTCTTCCGGTAGACGACGACAGAACGGCACGGCAGCGTCTTGCCCTTCACGACTTCGGGCTCGTCGCAGGGCTCGTGCAGCGGAGGCCCGCGGAAGAGGCCGAGAATGGTGGGAGACAGCGGCGGCTCGCCCGAGGTGAGATCTTCCGCCTTCGGCAAGTCCTCGGCCTCGACGGGCACGCCGTTCAAGTCCTTGCGCATGTCGGCGGGCAGCCCGGCCAGCGCCTTTTTGAGCTCGCCCTGGAACTCTTCTGCGGTGAGCAGCACGGCAGCGGGGAAGTCTTCGGGCGCCGCGGCCTGCGCCTGTTGAAAGTGTTTTTCGGCCTCGGACTGTTTTCCTTCGCGCTCGAGCAGCAGGCCCAGGTGGTGGTGCGCGTGCGCCTTGCGGTCGGGATCTTCGAGCTGCGCGGTGAACGCGGACTTGGCTTCGCCGAAACGGCACAGCTCGAACAAAGCGACCGCACGCTCGTACCCGGCTTCCGGGTCCTTCGGGCGCTTCTTCATCACCCAGTCGGCCCGTTCGAGCGCGTCGGACGCCTGGCCGAGATCGTTGAACGCCATCGCCGACAGCCGGCCGAACTGCACCGCCGTCTCGATGTCGTTGGCCGAGCGCGCGACCTCGAGTCCGCGTTCTGCGTACAGCGAGCCGAGCTCGTCGTTCTCGCGGCTCGAGGCGAGCTTCACTGCGTAGAAGTGGGCGGCTCCGAGCAAGGCGTCGAGCGAGTCGGGGTCCAGCGCGAGCGCGCGCGCGTACCCCTGGCGAGCCTCGTCATCCCGGCCCAGGGCGGCCAGCGCATTCGCCCGTTCGGTGTGGGCGAGCACGTCATTGGGAAACAGGGCGCTCGCCTGCGCGGCGCACGACAGGGCCTGCTCGAACTCGAGCGCGTCGGCGTACTCTCGCGCGGCTTCCAGCGGCAGCCGGCCCTTCGCTTCACAGACGGACAGCGGCTGAACGTGCGGCTCGCCCACGGTGGGCTCGGGCCGAACTGCGGGTCTGGGCGCGATGGGGGCGACGGCGACTTCCGACGTTCCCGAGTCCGGCACCTGGCACTCGGCGACGGGCGGACACACGACTTCCGGCGGCTTCTTGCAGGCGGCGAGCGCGACGCAGGCGCCCACCGCGAACCACAGGGGTCTCACGCCGTCTTCTTCTCTTTCTCGAAGACGAGCTGAGGCGCCTCGCGCCGCATGATCACCCCGTCAGAGATCCGGCACTCCTTGATCCCTTCGCGGTAGGGCACGTCGTACATGATGTCCAACATCGCGTCTTCCATGATGGCGCGAAGGCCACGCGCCCCTGAGTGACGCCGCATCGCTTCCTTCGCGATCGCCCTCAGCGATTCCTTGCTGAAGGTCAACTTCACTTTCTCCATCTCGAACATCTTCTGGTACTGCTTCACCAGCGCGTTCTTGGGGATGCTCAGGATGGTGACGAGGTCGTCTTCGCTCAGGTCGTTGAGCGTGGCGATGACGGGCAGCCGGCCGATGAACTCGGGGATCATGCCGAACTTCATCAGGTCTTCCGGCTCGACCAGCTTCAAGAGCTCGCCGACGCTGCGGTCTTCCCGCTGCGCGAGCTTGGCGCCGAAGCCCAGGCCTTTCTCGCCCACGCGGCGCTTGATGACGCCGTCGATGCCGTGAAAGGCACCGCCGCAGATGAAGAGGATGTTGGTCGTGTCGACCTGAATGTATTCCTGCTGGTTGTACTTCTTGCCGCCGCGCGGGGTGACGTTGGCGCGGGTGCCTTCGACGATCTTCAGCAGCGCCTGCTGCACGCCTTCGCCGCCGACGTCGCGGGTGACCGATGGCGAGTCGCCCTTGCGCGCGATCTTGTCGATCTCGTCGATGTAGACGATGCCGCGCCCCGCCTTTTCCACGTCGTAGTCGGCGTTGTGCAGCAGGTTCTGGATGATGTTCTCGACGTCTTCACCCACGTAGCCGGCCTCGGTGAGGCTGGTGGCGTCGGCGATGGT
>JAYUXE010000870.1:0-8483 GCA_043753165.1 Archangiaceae bacterium
GCGCCTTCGTCGACCTGCGGCCACGCGTACGACGGGTTCTCGTACGCCCACGTCGCCAGCGACGACAGCGCTTCCAGCTGCGCCAGCGACTCGAACCACACGCGAACGCCCGTGCCCAGCTCGCTGCGCCAGCGCTCGATGCGGAAGAGAAAGTGCAGATCCCACAGCAGCAGCGCATTCACGATCCAGTGCACTTCCTTCGCGGTCTTCAGCGCCGCGAAGCCATGCAGCCGTTCGAACCGCTTGAGCCGCTGCGACACCGGCGGGCCTCCGGTCGCGAGCCCCGTCTTCAACCGCGACAGCAGTGGGTCGCTGAAGCCCTGCGCGTCGATGGCCTCGAACGTGTGCTCGAACTGCACGAAGCCCTGCTCGCCCACCGCCAGCTGCGCGTACATCTCTGAAAGCTTCGGCGACGTGAACAGCACGATCGCGATCTGCAGGCCCAGGCCCACGTACGGCACCCATTCCTGCAACAACATCAGCTCGGACCCGACCCACAGCCCGAACGTCACCAGCGGCAGCACGTGCGCCAGGGCGAACGCCCACTTCAGCGACGCGATCGACGAGCCATTCTCGACCCAACGGATGAAGCGCGACGGATCCGCCTTCTGCGCCACCACCTGCCGCGTCTCGCTGACCAGCCGCTGCCGGAACTCGATCAACGGCGCGAGCTCCTTCAACGCCCGCTGCCTTTCTTCCACTTCGCCTGCCGTCTTCGCAGGCGTCGCGAGCCAGCCCGCCAGCAGCTTTTCGCCCGCCTGGGTGCTCGTCTCGTCGAGCCGCTGAAACAGCGAGCCGTGCCCGAACACGTCGAGGTCACCCGCGTACAGGTGCCCCTCGACGCGGTACTTCTCACCCTGCGCGGGGAAGTCGCGCCACTTGCCCGCCAGCCGCAAGAGCCCCCGTTCGTTCAACGACAACACCGTCTTCGCCGTGCGCTCTTCCCGAATGACCTTCGCGTGCCGCACCGCCAGCACCGCGTAGATCGCCATCGTCGCGAGCGCCGCCAGAAAGCCCCAGCTCGGCAGCTTGCCGAACACCGTCGCGATCGCGAGCCCCGCCGCCAGAAGAAACGTCGCCAGCCGGGCGTTCGCGAGCTTGAAGCCCTTCGCGTCGAGCAGCGTCAGGCTGGCTTTCGCGGCCGCGCTTCGTGCGGCGTAGGTGGTCTCTGGAATTCCCAAGCGTGAGTGGTTTGACAACGCCTCGCAGATCGAATCAACACAAAGCACCGGCCGGCAGTCCCTTTCATCTGTTCGAGGTTCATCACGATGCTGCGCGCTACTTCCTGGCTGCTGGTGGTCTGCTCTGCGCTGCTCGTGGTGCCGGGCTGCCGGTGCGCGCCTCCGCCCGTCGCCAACCGCCCCGGCGAAATCGCGATCGTCACCGTCGTCGATGGGGCCACCATCACGAGCTCGACCAGCGGCACGTACGACTTCGGCCAGGTGCCGATGGGCAAGAAGGTGCTGTCGAAGATCGAGATTCGAAACGCAGGCGGCGGAGCCCTGTTTCTCGACACGCTCACGAAGGTCAGCGGCGAAGCGGTGAAGGTAGGTGACGCGAACGTCGGCGGCCCCGTCTTCACCGTCGCGTTCGCCTCGCGCGAAATCGGCCCCGGCGAGACCGCGCAAATCGACCTCAGCTTCGACTCGCCCACCGACCCCGCGCGGAACAGCGTCCCCCACGAAGCGACGCTGACCCTCACCGCCAGCAACACCGAGGTCGGCAGGGAACGCGCGACGATCGCCTTGAAGGGCACCAGCGTCTCGGGCGAGTGCGAGCTGCCCGACACCCTCGACTTCGGCGCCGTCGCGCGCGGAGACACGTACCCCATCGCCGTGAAGCTCAAGAACACGCGGCCCACCGATGGCTTTGCGTTCGTCGGCGACGTCACCAGCAACTCGGGCGACGACAAGGTCTTCATCTTCACCCCCGAGTCGCCAAAGGGCGATGTCAGCCTGAAGGTCGCGCAAGAGAAGGTCGTCACGCTGGTGTTCGGCCCGACCGCGGTGAAGGAATACGTCGCGCGCATCACGATGCGCCGCCTCGACGGCTGCCCGGAAAAGACGATTCGCGTGATCGGCACCGGCGTCGACAGCGTGCTCACGTGGGCGCCGAACCCGCTGGATCTGGGCTACGTCGCTCCGCTGCAGCAGACGACGGGCGAGATGACGTTCAGCAACCTGGGCCTCAAGGACGTCACGCTCCTAAACCTGCGCACCGACAAAGCGGACTTCAAGGTCGTCACCCCCGGGCCCGTGTTGGTGAAGGCCGGCGTGCGCGACGCGACCGGCGCGCTCGTGCCCAGCACCACGAAGCTCACCGTCGCGTTCAAGCCGACGCTGCTCGGCCCGCGCCCCGGCCGCCTCGACTTCGACACCGATCTGCCGAAGCAGGCGTCGGGCGTTCAGGTCCTCAAGGGCTACGGCGGGGGGCCAGACATCGACGTGAAGACGCCGGTGCTCAACTTCGGCCGCGTGGCCTTCTTCGCCGGCGCAGCGCCCGCGGCGTACGTCACGCGCAAGCTCGTCATCCAGAACGTCGGCACCCGCCCGTCGCCGCCCGACGTGAAGGCGAACCTGCACCTGGGGGCCAACGGCACCGGCCTGGTCTACTGGGACGTGCGCGTCAAACCGAACGTGCCCGGCAACACCGCGACGCTGGCCGAGATTTGCGTGGGCGAGCTCATCGGCACCACCTGCTCGAACAAGCCGACGCCTGGCTCGTACGACCCTCAGATTGGCATCGAAGCCTCGGGCCTCAAGGCGCTGCTCGAAGTCCCCGTTCGCGTCACGCCGGCCAACAGCGTCAACGGTGGACTCAAAGAGTGGGAAGTCGTCATCCATTCCGACGATTCCGACGAGGCCGACTTCCTCGTGACCATTCGCGCGACGTCGATCGTGTTGCCGCCGTGCGACTACGAGATCACCCCGACCTCGCTGAGCTTCGGCCTGCTCACGCCGCCCGACTACAAAGACCTTTCCTTCCAGATCCGGAACCGCGGCCAGGTCGCGGGGGACCTCTGCCTGATCTCGAGCCTCGACCTGAAGATCGGCACCGACCCGATCTTCTCGCTGCCGCAGGGCCCGGTGTTCGACGAAGAGCTGCAGCCCGGGGCCACCCGCACGATCATCGTTCGCGGTTGGCCTCAGGGCGTCGTGCCGGCGACCCTCACCAACGTGATGGGCACGGTCGCCTTCAGCATCAGCAACCCTTCGAAGCCCGAAGGACTCGTCGCGTTGAGCGCGACCGTGGGCACCAGCTGCCTCACCATCTCGCCCGACGACTTGAACTTCGGCACGGTGAAGAAAGACTGCAACAGCGCGACGAGATCATTCACCATCTACAACACGTGTCCGAACGCGGTGAAGATCGAGAGCTACACGATGGTCGCCGCCGCAGGTGAGCCCGCCGGTGGTCCGAACTGCCCCGGCGCCACCGCGTGCCCCGAGTTCATCCCCGTCGACACCAGCGCCATCGGTCCGCAGACGATGGTGCAGCCCGGCGCCACGCCCGCCACGTTCACCCTCAAGTACCACCCGTTGAACCTCGGCACCGACTACGGCGTCTTCTTGATCAAGGTCACGCAGAACGCGCAGGTCGTCGACTACCTGGTCACGCTCACCGGCACCGGCGACTCGCAAGGCCTCAACACCGACACCTTCACGCAGGACAGCAAGCCGAAGGCCGACATCCTGCTGGTGATCGACAACAGCTGCTCGATGTCCGACAAGCAGCAGGCGCTGTCGGTGAACTTCGCGAGCTTCATCAAGTATGCGAACACCGCGCAGGTCGACTACCAGATCGCGGTCACCACCACGGACATGGTCGTCGAAGGCGGCCGCATCGTGGGCGATGCGAACAACCCGAAGGTGCTCAAGCCCACCACGCCCGACGTCGAGCTCAAGTTCAAGCAGAAGGTCTCGCTGGGGACCCTGGGCAGTGGGGCCGAGCAGGACCTGCTGCCGGCCGTCTCGGCGCTCACGGCGCCGCTGGTCACGTCAGACAACGCGGGCCTGCTGCGCGCCGATGCCGTGCTCGCCGTCGTCGCGATCACCGACGCCGATGATCAGTCTCCGCAGCCCGTCAGCTACTACGTGAACCAGCTGCTCAGCATCAAAGGCCTGCAGCGCGCGACGATGTTCAGCTTCAACGCGGTCGGCCCATACCTGCCTTCCGAGCCGCCGGGCTGCACGTACGACGGCCCGGGCGGGGGAAGCCGCCTGTCGCTCGCCGTCGCTGCGAGCGCCGGCGTAAAGGAAGAGATCTGCACCCCCGACTGGAGCAAGTCGCTCGAACAGATCGGCAAGAACGCCTTCGGCTACCGCACCAACTTCTTCCTCAACGCTTCCCCCGACCTCTCGGGCGGCAAGACCCTGGTCGTGAAGCTCGACGGCCAGCAACTGGCCGAGGTCGACGCGCTGGGCTCACTCGTCTGGCGCTACGACCCGATCAACAATTCGGTGAATTTCGAGCCCCTCTTCGTGCCCGAACCCGGCAAGACCTTGACCCTCACGTACTTCGTCGCCTGCCTGCCGTAGTAACCACAAAATCCAGGCGAGCCTGCTGTAAGCCGGCCTTTCATCCGCAACTGTAAAGGCGGCCCGACCGACAAGTGAGTGAAGTGTAGGACGTCGTATGCAGGGGTGGGTGCTTGACCAGAGTCGATGGGTTGGGCACATTGCCGCGCTTTTCAAAGCTTTTATCCGCCCGCCGGCCGACGGGCACCGGAGTAAGAGGACCCCCATGATCAAGCCGTCCATGCTGCGCCCTGCGTTGTTGCTTGCTGCATTTTCACTGGTGGTCAGCGGGTGCCGTTGCGGCGGCCAGCAGCCGGCGGTCAAGAACGGCGAAATCTCGATTCAGTTCGACGTCGGCGGTTCGACGATGTCCGGCACGGACGCGATCTACGACTTCGGCCAGGTGCCGATGGGCAAGAAGCAAACCCTCAAGCTCATCGTGAAGAACAACGGCGCGGGCGCGCTGTTTCTCGAGACCCTCGAGAAGACCATGGGCGACAACACCAAGATTGGCGGCGTCGGCGACCCGGCGCCGATCGTCTTCGATGTGGCGTTCAGCCCCCGCGAGCTCGGCGCCGGCGAAGTGGCCGAGTACGTCGCGACCTTCGATTCCCCCACCGACAACGCGGTCACCGTGCCCCACGAGGTCAAGCTGCTGCTGCGCGCGAGCAACACCGCCGTCGGCGCCGAGACCGGCAGAATCACCCTCAAGGCCATCTCGGTGTCCGGTGAGTGCGAGCTGCCCGCGACCCTCGACTTCGGCGCCGTCTCGAAGGGCGACACCTTCGACATCGCGACCAAGATCAAGAACACCCGCCCCATCGACGCCGTCGCGTTCATCGGCGCCGTCACCAGCAACTCGGGCGACGACACCGCATTCAAGTTCAGCCCCGACTCGCCCACTGGCGACGTGAGCCTGAAGGCCGGCCAGGAAAAGACGGTGACGCTGTCGTTCGCGCCCACCGAAGTGAAGGAATACCTGGCCCGCGTCACCATGCGCCGCCTCGATGGCTGCCCTGACAAGGTCGTGAAGCTCATCGGTACCGGCGTCGACGCCGTGCTCACCTGGGCCCCGAACCCCCTTGACCTCGGCTACGTCACCCCCGGCCTCACCGTCACGGGCGACGTGGTGTTCAGCAACCTGGGCCTGAAGCCGGTCACCTTGAACAACCTGGTGCCGAGCACGGGTGACTACAAGGTCGCCAGCGCCGGCCCCGTCGCAGTTCCCGCGGCCACCCGCGATGCGAACAGCGTCCTCGTCGCCGGTACGGTCAAAGTCCCCGTCAGCTTCAAGCCCACGCTGCTCGGGCCCCGCAACGCGCGCCTCGATTTCACGACCTCGCTCTTGAAGCAGGCCGCGGGCATCGAGCAGCTCAAAGGGTACGGCGGTGGTCCCGACATCGATCTCAAGCCGGCCAACCTGAACTTCGGCCGCGTCGCGTTCTTCACGGGCGCCAACAGCTACGTCAACCGCAAGCTCACGATTCAGAATGTCGGCACCAAGCCCACGCCTCCGGACCCGAAGGCCAACCTGCACCTCGGTGCGATGGGCACGGGCACCGTTTTCTGGGAAGTGCGGGTGAAGGCCGGCGTCACCGGCAACACCGCTACCCTCGGCGAGCTCTGCGTCGGTGAGACGCTGGCGAACGGCACCTGTACCAACCTGCCCGGCATCGGCACCTACGACCAGGCGGTCGGCCTCGAGGCCTCGGGCGTGAAGGCGCTGCTCGACGTCCCCGTGCGCATCACCCCCAGCGGCACCGGCACGAAGGTCTGGGAAGTCGTCATCTTCTCGAACGACCCCGACGAGCCCAAGTTCACCGCGACGATCAGCGCTGAATCGATTGTGCTGCCGCCGTGCAACTACGAAGTCACGCCGCTGAACCTGAACTTCGGCATCGTCACGCCGCCCGACTACAAAGACCTGACCTTCACCATTCGCAACAAGGGCCAGAACGCGGGCGACCTCTGCCTCATCTCGAACCTCGATCTGAAGGCGCCGACGAACATCATCTTCTCGCTGCCTGCCGGCCCGCTGTTCGACAAGGAACTGCAGCCAGGCCAGGTGCTCTCGGTTGCCGTTCGCGCGTGGCCGCAGGGCACCGTGCCCACCGCGGTCACCGCGGCGACGGGCTCGGTCTCGTTCAACATCAGCAACCCGACCAAGCCGGAAGGCACCGTGTCGCTGAACGCGGCGATCGCGGCCAGCTGCCTCACGATCACGCCTGACGACTTGAACTTCGGTACGGTGCAGAAGGACTGCAGCAGCGCGACCCGCACGTTCACCATCTACAACACGTGCACCGCGCCGGTGACCATCACCAGCTACAGCATGGTCTCGCCCGCGGGTGAGCCTGCCGGCGGCGCGAACTGCCCTGGCACCAGCGCCTGCCCCGAGTTCATCGCGGTCAACACGGCTGGCATCTCGCCGAACACCATGCTGTCGCCGGGAGCCGCTCCCGTCACGTTCAGCATGAAGTACCACCCGATCAACTACGGCACGGACAACGGCGCCTTCCTGATCAAGGTCGTGCAGAACGGCTCGTCGGTCGACTACATCATCACGCTCTCGGGCGCTGGCGACACGATGGGTCTGAACACCGACACCTTCAAGCAGGACAGCAAGCCGAAGGCAGACATCCTGATCGTGATCGACAACTCGGGCTCGATGTTCGACAAGCAGCAGGCGCTGTCGGTGAACTTCGCGTCATTCATCAAGTACGCGACGTCGGCGCAGGTCGACTACCAGATTGCCGTCACCAGCACCGACATGGACTCGGGGGGTGAGCAGGGCCGCATCGTCGGCGATGCGAACAACCCGAAGATCCTTCGCCCCACGACCGTCGACGTCGAGAACAAGTTCAAGGCGAAGGTGAACCTGGGCACCAACGGCAGCGCCAGCGAGCTTTCGCTTCAGCCGGCCGTTGCCGCCCTCACGGCGCCGCTGATCACCAGCGACAACGCCGGCCTGCTTCGCCCCGACGCCGTGCTCGCCGTCGTCGTCGTCTCTGACGCCGATGACCAGTCGCCCCAGCCGGTCGCCTTTTATGTGAACCAGCTGCTGAACATCAAAGGCGCGCAGCAGGCGACGCTGTTCTCGTACAACAGCATCGGGCCGTACCTGCCTTCTGCTCCGGCAGGCTGCAGCTACGACCAGACGGGTCCCCGCAGCCTCGCGGCCGTCATCGCGACCAACGGCGTGAAGGAAGAAATCTGCACCCCCGACTGGAGCAAAGCGCTCGAGCAGATCGGCAAGAACGCGTTCGGCTACCGCACCAACTTCTTCCTCACCGCGACGCCTGACCTCACGGCAGGCAAGACGATTCAGGTGAAGATCGATGGCGTGGCGCTGGATCCAGTCGACAGCCGCGGCGCCCAGGTGTGGACGTATGACTCGACGGGCAACTCGGTGAACTTCGAGCCCTTGTTCGTCCCCGAGCCGGGCAAGACGCTGACGATCACGTATTTCGTCGCCTGCATTCCCTGACAGCCCGCGTCGTCGCGCCGCCGATTCGTCCGGCCGAGATGGTCGGCGGCAAAAAGGAAAACCCAAAATGACGAAGCCTTCGATCTCCAAGCTCCTGGCGCTTTGCGCCGGGTTGTCTGCTGCGCTTGCCTCAGCGCAGGTCTACACCGTCAACAGCCAGATACAGACGTACGTGCCCCTGGCAGGCGGAACTGCGGTGCCACTGATCGAACGGAGTGCTGGCAGCTACCCGGCCGCAGACGAGGGCTACGCGCTCATTCCGCTGGGCTTCACGTTTCCGTATTACGGCCAGAACTTCACCACCGTTCACGTCGACTCGAACGGCTTCCTGATGTTCGGAAGCCCGACCGCGTGCACCACCGGCGTCGCCTGTACCGGTGGCAACGGCATCCCCAACACGATGCGCCAGGACAACACCGGCGTGCCGCTGCACAACATCATCGCGGGCTGGTGGCAGGACATGGACGGCTCGATGACCG
>JAYUXE010000871.1:0-3679 GCA_043753165.1 Archangiaceae bacterium
CCCCGACGGCACCGCGATTCCCGACGACGACGGCCGCACGAAGACCTTCGAGCAGCAGCTGGCCAACCCCGACGTCGAAGACACCTTCGCGCAGCCGTACGCCGCGGGCCCGATTCGCCCGGTGACGGCGATCGATGACGACCCGGGCCGCATTCGCATCGACGCGATCTTCAAGGCCACGTACGGGCAGACAGCCGACGCGGTGGACGTGGTGAAGGTGAAGTTCCTGGGCCAGTCGCTGGAGGTGCATCGAAAGGTCGCCGCCCGGTTCGCCGCGGTCGAGAAGCGGCTGGTGGCCGCGATCGAGAAGGACCCGTCGTTGACGCCGTACCTCGTGGGAATCGGAGGCACGTTTCTTTGGCGCAACATCGCCGGCACCGATCGCCCCAGCTCGCACAGCTATGGCGTGTCGATGGACATCAACACGAAGAAATCCCACTACTGGCGCTGGGCGAAGTCGAAGGCGGTGACGTGGACCAACGCGATTCCCCAGACGATCGTCGACGCCTTCGAGGCAGAAGGCTTCATCTGGGGTGGACGTTGGTACCACTACGACACGATGCACTTCGAGTACCGGCCCGAGCTGCTCGACCCGTCGTGTGGATGACCTGCCCGTTCGGGCGATGCCGTTCGGTGATTGACCGAGCAAATTCCATTGCCTAAAGCCTCGCGGCTGACGGATCTTTTTCAAAAGCGAGGAAGCAAATGAAGGTGAAGGTCGAGGAGGTTTCCACCATCGAACGCCGGCTCTCCATCGAAGTCGATGCGCCCATCGTCGCGGCCGAGCTCACCAGCGCGTACGGCCGGCTCGCACGCGAAGTGAAGATTCCGGGGTTCCGGCCGGGCAAGGTTCCGCGCCGCATCCTCGAGCAGAAGTTCAAGACCGATGTCGAGAACGACGTCATCCGCCGGGTCGAAGCCCGTGCCTTCATCGACGCCATCAAAGAGCACAAAGTCGAAGCCGTCGCCGAGCCGCACATCTCGTCGTCCGCGCTGAGCCCGAACGCGCCGTACACGTTCACCGCGCGGGTCGAGATCAAGCCGGTGATCGACGCGAAGGACTACAAGGGTCTCAAGCTCGCGAAGCTCGACACGGCCGTGAAAGACGAGCTCGTCGACGAGCAGATCACGAAGATGCAGCAGAACTTCACGACCCTCGAGAAGGTCGAAGGCCGCGACACCGCGAAGTTGAACGACATGGCGGTGATCGACTTCAACGCGACCCTCGACGGCAAGGAATTCCCGGGGAACAAGGGCGCGGACATCACGGTCGAGGTTGCCGCGGGCGAGTTGATCGACGCGAACCTTCAGGCGATCGAAGGGATGAAGGTCGGTGAGACGAAGACCATCGACTACAAGTTCCCCGAGGACTACCGGGTCGAAGAAGTGAAGGGGAAGACGGCGGTGTTCGTCGTCACCTTGAAAGAGCTGAAGGAAAAGAAGGTGCCGCCGCTGGACGACGCGCTGGCCGACAAGCTCGGCACCAAGACGTTCGTCGAGCTGAAGGAAAAGGTCCGGAAGGACCTCGAGAAGGCTTCGGCAGTGCGCAACCGCAACGACGAACGCGATGCGCTGTTCCGCGCGCTGCTCGAGAAGAACACGTTCGAGCTGCCCCAGGCGATGACCGAGCGCGGCATCGACATGATGCTCGATGGCGCCCTGCGCGCGATTCACCGCGGCGGCGTCGACCCGCGCCAGCTGGGCCTCGACTTCAACCGGCTGCGCGAAGACTTTCGCCCGAAGGCCGAGCTCGAAGTGCGCGGCCAGCTGATCGTGGAAGCGATCGGCAAGCAGGAAAAGATCGAGGTCTCTGATGAAGAGCTCGAAAAGCGCCTCGAGGAAGTCGCCGAAGAAACGGGCCAGACCCTGGCGGTCGTTCGCAAGCACTACAAAGACGAGGATGAACGCCAGAGCCTCGTCGGCCGCGTGCGCGAGCAAAAGACGATTGAATTCCTGAAGTCGCAGGCTACCTATTCGTAACCTCCACTGAGCAAAGCGAGCCATGCCCTATATGCCCGTCCCCTACGTCGTCGAGCAGACCCACCGCGGTGAACGGTCGTACGACATCTACAGCCGGCTGTTGAAAGACCGGATCGTGATGCTGGGTACGGAGATCGATGATGACGTGGCGAACGTGATCGTCGCGCAGCTGCTCTTCCTCGAGTCGGAAGACGCAGACAAGGACATCAACATCTACATCAACTCGCCGGGCGGCTCGGTGACGGCCGGGCTCGCGATCTACGACACCATTCAGTACGTGAAGCCCCAGGTGTCGACGATCTGCATCGGGCAGGCGGCGTCGATGGGCGCGGTGCTGCTCGCCGCAGGAGCCAAGGGCAAGCGCTTCGCTCTCCCCAACGCGCGCATCATGATTCACCAGCCCCTGGGCGGCTCGCGCGGTCAGGCGACCGACATGGAAATCCAGGTGAGGGAAATCATTCGCCTGAAGCAGCGGCTGAACGAGATTCTGCAGAAGCACACGGGCCAGCCCATCGAGCGCATCGAGAAGGACACCGATCGCGACTTCTTCATGGGCGCTGGCGAGGCGCGTGCGTACGGCCTCATCGACGAAGTGGTGACTCAGAAGAAGCCGTCGACCGGCAACGACAAGAAGTAGGCGATTCGCAACCCGCGCGGCACACCGTTAGGCTGACCATACGATGGCGACGAAGAATCTAGGCGGTGGCGGTGGCGGCAGCGGCAAGGACGCAAACCAGACGCTTTGCTGTTCCTTCTGCGGCAAATCGCAGAAGGAAGTGAAGAAGCTGATTGCCGGCCCGACCGTCTACATCTGCGACGAGTGCATCGGGCTGTGCAACGACATCATCGCGGAAGAGATCGATCGCGAAGAGCAGAAGGACACGCGGCTGCGCATCCCGCGCCCTTCCGAGATCAAGACGATCCTCGATGAGTACGTGATTGGTCAGGAACGCGCGAAGAAGGTGCTCTCGGTCGCGGTGCACAACCACTACAAGCGCATCGAGTCGAAAGTCGTGATGGACGACGTCGAGCTGCAGAAGTCGAACATTCTGCTGCTGGGCCCCACGGGCTCGGGCAAGACGCTGCTCGCGCAGACCCTGGCCCGCATTCTCAACGTGCCGTTCACCATCGCCGACGCGACCTGCCTCACCGAGGCCGGCTACGTGGGCGAGGACGTCGAGAACATCATCGTCAACCTGCTGCAGGCGGCCGACCACGACATCGAACGGGCGCAGCGCGGCATCGTCTACATCGACGAGATCGACAAGATCGCGCGCAAGTCCGAGAACCCCAGCATCACGCGCGACGTGTCGGGCGAAGGCGTGCAGCAGGCCCTGCTGAAGATCATCGAAGGCACGATCGCCAACGTGCCTCCGAAGGGTGGCCGCAAGCACCCGCAGCAGGAATTTCTGCAGGTCGACACCACCAACATCCTCTTCATCTGCGGCGGCGCCTTCGGTGGCCTCGACCAGGTGGTCGAACGCCGGCTGGGTGGCAGAAGCCTGGGCTTCGGCGCCGACATCAAGAAGAAGAAAGACCGTTCGCTGTCCGAGCTGCTGGCCCACGTCGAGCCGGAAGACCTGCTGAAGTTCGGCATGATCCCCGAGTTCATCGGCCGCCTGCCGGTGGTGACCGCTCTCGAAGAGCTCGACGAGCCGACGCTGGTCAACATCCTCCAGACGCCGCGCAACGCGCTCAC
>JAYUXE010000872.1:0-3675 GCA_043753165.1 Archangiaceae bacterium
AACGTCTTGCTCACCATCATGAAGCCGCCTGACGGGTTCCGCGCGCCGAGGTGGATGTTCGACAGCACGCCCTTGCGACGGCCCGAGCCCCACTCGACCGCGAGCACCACGAGGTCAAGCCGGTGGATGCGCTTGATTTTGAGCCACGCCGCACCGCGGCTGCCCGCCTCGTACGCAGCGTCCAGCGCCTTCGCCATCACCCCTTCGTGCCCACTGGCGACCGTCGCCTCGTAGAAGGCGATCGCTTCCGCGGGGTCATTCGTCTCGATGCGCTTCGCGCGGTGCATCGGCGCCAGCGCGTCGAGCAGCTCGAAGCGGCGGCGCGCGGTCTCGGCCATCACGGTCTGGTCGTCGACGAGCAGCACGTCGAACGCCGTCAGCGACAGCTGCCCGGCCGGCCGGTTTTTTCCGAGCAGCTTCATCGTGTCTTGAAATGGCAGGGGGCGGCCGTTGGCGCCGTACGCGATGGCCTCGCCGTCGAGGATGAGACGGGAAGCCGGCAGCGCCCGCGCCGCGGCGACGATTTCCGGCAGTGTGTCGGTCACTTCGTTCAGCGCGCGCGAGTAGACGCGCACCCGGCCATCGGCCTTGTGAATCTGAACGCGGAACCCATCGAGCTTGTGCTCGAGCGCGGCGGGGCCTTCGAAGCTGGCGATCGCCTCGGCTGGATCTTCCGCGGTCTGCGCGAGCATCGGCAGCACGGGGCGGAAGACAGTGAGGCCGAAGCGAGAAAGGCCGGCCGCACCGTCGGCGAGTACCGAGCCCGCGAGCATCCCGATTTCGCCGGCCAGCATGTACGCGCTGCGCACCGCCTTCGGGTCGAGCCCCTTCGCCTTCGCCATCGCCTCGACGACCAGCGCCTCGAGCGCGCCCTGCCGAAGCTCGCCGATGATGAGCACGCGAAGAAACGCCTGCTCGGCAGCGGTCGCCTTCGCCAGCAACGCGCCGTAGCCGTCTTGCCGCGCCTTCATCGACCCGGGGCCTTCGAGGGGAACGAGCGCCGCGAGCCGCTGGTCGACCTCGACCAGACCCAGGGTCGCATCTGCCGCGGGGGGCACCTGCATCGCGGCCGTCGCGTAGCCGACCTGCGTCTTGTGGCCGACCTCGCCGGACAAATACCGCGCGGCGATCGCGTGCTCGGCCGGGGACGTCTGCAACAGCAGCTCGGCCAGGCGTTCGACCTTCTTCTTTTTGCCAGCGGTGGCGGCCAGCTGCTGGCTTGCCAGGGCGAGTTGTTCGAGAAGCACGCACCAGTCTCGCTTTCGTGTTGGCCGGTTTAAAGGGGTTGGCGCGTTCATCCTGCAATCAGGCAATGACGAACTCAGACGCCCAGCTCGAAGCCTGTTACCGGCAGCACTTTGCGCTCATCCGGGCGAAGTGCCGCCGCATGCTCGATGACCCCGAGGAGGCGCGTGACGTGGCCCAGGAAACCTTCATTCGGCTCTGGCAGAAACCAGACCTGTTCGCGGCGCCCGTGCCAATGCGCGTGGCGTGGATGTACCGGACCTGCATGCACCTGGCGATCGATCGCATCCGCCGCGCGAAGACCCGTGTCGCGTTGAGCCCGGCAGTGCCCGAAGACTTCGCCGAGCCCGACACGATTCTCGAGCAGCGACGCCTGTTGAAAGAGGTGTCGGCGAAGCTCACGGACGAAGAGCTCGAAGTGATGATTCTGAGCCGCATCGACGGCCTGACCCAGGTCGAGGTTGCCCAGGTGACGCAGTCGTCCGAGCGCACCGTGCGCCGCGTTCTGGCCCGCGTCGATTCCCGCCTCGAGGAGCTCGCGCATGTCTGACCATCCTTCGATGTTTGCGCTCGACCAGCTGGCGCTGGGTGACGGTTCGCCCGAGGTGAAAGTCCACGTCGACGCGTGCCTGCACTGCCAGGCGCACGTGAAACAGGTGACGACCCCGGTAGAGTTCCCACCGTCGATTCGCGTGCGCGCGATGAAAGAGAAGCGGCGCACGTTCGACTGGCGTTGGTTGGCGGCGGGGCTCGCGACGGCCGCGGCGGCGGTGGTGGTCGGGGTATCTATGCCGGCGCAAGACGGAACGCGGCCGAAAGGGGCGGGCCCGGCGCTCGAGCTGTTCGTGAAGCGCGGCGAAGCGGTGACGTTGTGGGACGCGCGGTCACCCGTCGTCGCCGGTGACCGCCTGCTGCTGCGCGTCGATGCGGCGGGCTATACACACACGCGGGTGCTCGCAGGGGACGCGGTGTTGTTCGAAGGCGCGTTGCCAGCCGATCGATCGACTCCGTTGCCGGTGAGCTTCAAAGTGGATTCCGCTGAAGGCGCCGAGCATCTGCGCATCGAGCTCAGCGGTGGTGGCCGGCCGGGTTGGGCCACCGAGCTCGAGCTGCCCAAGGAGACGCCGTGAACCTCTTCGCCCTGCTGTTGACCCTCGCCGCTTCGCCCGAGCCGCGCCGCATTGCCGTCGTCGTCGGGGCCAACGCCGCCGCCGAAGGACGAAATGAGCTGCGCTACGCGTACAAGGACGCCGAGAAGATGGCCGCGGTGCTGCGCGAGGCGGGCCGGTTCGCCGCCGACGACGTGCACGTGATGCACGACCCGACACCTTCCGAGCTGTTGTGGATGGTGGACGGCGCGCTGGCCGAGCTGAAGAAAGAAGCCGGCGAGACGCTGTTCGTCCTCTACTACTCGGGCCATTCAGACCAGTCGGCGGTCTACCCGTCGGGCGTCGCGCTGCCACTGAAACAACTGCGCGCCCGGCTCGATAGCGCGTCGGCGACGGTACGCGTCGGCGTCATCGATGCCTGCCGCGGGGGCTCGTGGACGCGGGCAAAAGGGCTCACGCCCGATGTTCCGTTTCAGGTCGATGTGCCGTTTGGGTTGTCGAGTGAAGGGTCGGTGCTCATCTCGTCGAGCAGTGGCGCCGAGAACGCGCACGAATCCGATGCGCTCGAAGGCTCGTTCTTCACGCACCACCTCGTCGCCGGCCTGCGCGGCGCCGCCGATCGTTCTGGCGACGGCGACGTCTCGCTCACCGAGGCCTTCGGCTACGCGCAAGAGCTCACCGTTCGTGACAGCGCGCTCGCCGCGAAAGTGCCGCAGCACCCGAGCTTCGACATGAACCTGCACGGGCGCACGGACCTCTCGCTGACCCGCGCCGCGAGCGCGCCCAGCATCGTCTCGGTCACGCAGACGAAGGGCCCCATCGAGGTGGTGCAGCTGGGCAGCGGCCTCGTGGTGCTCGAGATGAACCCCGGCACGCAAACCACGCAGATTGCGCTGCCGCCCGGCCGTTACATGTTCCGGCGCCGTGCAGGTGACCAGGTGTTTGCCAGCGAAGTCATGGTGACGGCCAACAGCTCGGCGGTGCTGAACGAAGGAAGCCTGGTGCTGGTGGGAAAGGACGCGTTGGTGTCGAAGGGGTTCGAGGTGCCCGTCTTGAGCTCGACCACCCTGCCCGCCCACACGATGGAAGTGCGTCTCGCGGTGGGCCTGCAGCAGGGCGGTGACGTCGCCGCGACATTGAATGCCGGCGCGCTGGTGGCCAGCTTTTCGTGGGCGCTGACTGACAGGCTGCAGGTGTCCCCGTTCTCGGTGGCGTACCGGTTTGGCGACCACGGCGGCGTCGAGTGGGTCCCCTACGCGGGCGCGTTCTTCGGCGTCTTCGGCTTCGCGTCGACCAACAACGAACTGTCAGACTTTTATCT
>JAYUXE010000873.1:0-3670 GCA_043753165.1 Archangiaceae bacterium
CACGTCGATTGGCTACGGCGTCAGCGAGCACGGCTTCACCGCGCTGCTCGCGATGATGGCCAGCTGCGCGTCGAACGTCGCCGTGGTCAACATCGACAATGGCTTCGGCGCAGGCTTCTACGCGGCGCTCATCTCGCGCACGCGCGGCCGCAGGTAAGGCATAACCCCTCGCATGATTCTTCTTCTCGAGCCCACCGGTGGCGCCGCGGGCGACATGTTCCTTGCCGCTGCGATCGACCTCGGCGTCTCGCCCGACGAGCTCACCCGCCACCTCTCGACGCTGAAGGTTCCCGGCTGGACGCTGAAGGTCACGAAGGCCGAACGCCACGGCATCAACGGCACGCACGTCGATGTCGTCGTCGAAGGCGACCCGGCCCATCGCGCGCCGGATCATCACCACGATCACGATCACCACGATCACGATCACGTCACCGACTCAGGCCACCACCCGCACGGCCACCGCCACCTCTCAGACATCCGTGCGCTGATCAGCGACTCGCAGCTTCCCGGCCGCGCGAAAGAACGGGCGCTCGAAGTCTTCGCCTGCATCGGAGCCGCAGAGTCGAAGATTCACGCCGTCCCCATCGACGAGATCGCGTTTCACGAAGTCGGCGCGGTGGACTCCATCATCGACATCTGCGGCGCTGCCGTCGTCCTCGAGCTCCTCGGCAACCCGGAGGTCTTTGCGACGCCGCCGCCGCTCGGCAGCGGCACCATTCACATCGCGCACGGCGTCGTCCCCGTGCCCGTGCCCGCGACGCTCGAGATTCTGCGCGGCGTGCCCGTGCTCTTCGAAGGCAAAGGCGAGCTCACCACGCCCACCGGAGCCGCCCTGCTCAAGACCTTCGCCCGCATCGGCCCCCTGCCCGCCTGCACCGTCGACCGCATCGGCTACGGCGTCGGCACGAAAGACTGGCCCGACCGCGCGAACGTCCTGCGCGCGTCGCTGGCCCACCGTTCGGCCGATGAAGCGACGTCCGTCTACGTCATCGAAGCCAACCTCGACGACTGCTCGCCGCAGATTCTTGGCGCGTTGATCGACACGCTGATGAAGCAGGGCGCGCTCGACGCGTGGATCGTGCCCGCGACGATGAAGAAGGGGCGCCCCGGACATCTGCTGTCGGTGATGACGACCGTCGAGACGCACCGGGCCCTCACCCACACCGTGCTCGCCGAGTCGACCTCGCTCGGCATTCGCAGCCACCGCGCCGAACGCACCGTGCTCGCGCGGCGCCATGAAGAAGTCACCACCCCGTGGGGCAAGGTGCGAATCAAGGTCGGGTACGAAGGGTCGGTGATCATGAACGCGGCTCCGGAGTTCGAAGATTGCCGCGCCCTCGCCGAGGCCGCGAAGGTTCCGCTGAAGCAGGTGCTCACCGCCGCGCTGGCCGCCTGGCAGAAGTAGGCGCGCGCACGCAGCTCGGGTCGCAACGGCAACGGCAGAGCGCCTCGATTCGCTGCGGTGGGTTCCGTGGCTCTGCGTTACGTCGGCGGCTTCGAAGGTACCGCCACCCCGAGCTCGCGGGAGACGACCCCTGTGCTGCTCGCGGTGCTGCGCAGCCTTCGGTTGAACGTTGCCGAGGAACACCTGCGAGAAATCGAAGGCCCCGCGGGTTTCTCTCAACGGCCCTTTGGCATTGAGGGGGAAGGTGGCTGCTCTTTCTGCGCCGAAGGCGGCGTTTGGCGCACGACAGCCGGAAATGAAGGGGCGTTGGTCCCGATTTCGCCCTCGTCGGGGGCGGCGCTGCTGTTTTCGACGGGGTGGGGCTCGCCGGCCGCCCTGCTGGGTAAGCAGGCGTTCCTCGGCAACGATCAACCGAAGGCTGCTCGGGGCCGTGAACTGCAGTCTGGTTGCCTCCCCGCGATCTCTCGGCGTCGCAATGATTCCAGGCCGCCGGCGAAACGCGCAGCCACGGAACCGGATGACGACGCTCAAACTTCTTCGAGCCACACGGGCGGCTCGAACATCGCAGGGCGCCCCTCGAGCAGCTCGTGCGGCTTGAAGTACCCCTTGTACGTCAGCGACGCGCATTCCTTCACCTGGTAGCCGAGGTACAGGTGCTGGGCGCCGAGCTCGCGGGCCAGCTCGGCGCAGCGCAGAACGTTGGCGACGCCGGGAGACAGCCGCGCGATGTCCGGGTGGTAGAAGAAGTACGCCGCTGACACCGAGTGCGGCGTGATGTCGAGCAGGCTGACTCCCACGAGCTTGTCGCCGTCGTACCAGGCCATCTCGCGGCCGGTGGAAGACGGAAAGCTGAACTGGGTCGCGTACTCCTCTTCCGTCAGCGTCGACGGGTCCCACCCCCGCGCGGTCTCTTTCGTCGCGTGCCATGCCGCATGAAGGTCCAGGCGCGCCTGGTCGACGGCCGGCTTGCCGAGCTCCACCCGGAACCGCCGGCTGCGTCGCAGCGCACGCTGCTGGCTGTCCGTCGGTAGAAACCGATCGACATCGAGCCGAATCGAGATGCACTCCCCACACGGCCGGCAGGCGGGCCGGAAGTACGCCGGGCCGAACCGCCGCCAACCGCGCAGCAGCAGCGCCTCGAGCTCGTCCGGGCTCACGTTCACCATCAAGCGGTATTCGAGCGACGCCTGCTGGTCGCTCAGGTACGCGCACGGACGTGCTTCTTCGACGAAATGACGGACGACGCGGGCCACGCCCCAATCTTAATGTCGGCCCATCGAAATCGCGCGACACCACCAACCGTTGTTAAGGAAGCGACCATGAACGAGAGCCAGTGGGACGAAAAGCTGAAGTCTTTTCTCAAGAAGACCGGCGAAGACGTGAAGCGCGCCGGCAATGACATCAAGGCCGAGGCCGAGAAGCTGCTGAAGGAAGTTCAAGACCCCGAACGCCAGGCCAAGGTCCGCGCGGGCGTCAAAGACTTCAGCGGCTGGGCACGCAAGACCGCCGAAGAGATGGCTGGCCTGATGGAGACCGGCGTGAAGAAGGCCGAGGTCGCCCTCAACAAGGCCACTGACAAGGTCGTCGACTTCACCGTCGGCAAGCCCGGCCAGACGCGCGGCGCAGCCGACCCCGTGGCGGCACCCGACCCGACGCCACCCAATGCCCCTGCTTCAGAGCCGCAAGCGGCAGCCCCTAAAGCGGCAGCGAAGCCCGCGAAGAAGTCCATTGGCGGCAAGAAGCGCAAGCCCGCCGCAAAGAAGACGGCCGCCAAGAAATCGCTTGGCAAGGCGCCGGCCGAAGACAGCGAGTAACGCGCTGTTCCTTCGCTGGGCAGGCTGGGCAATAGTGGCGGCGTGTCAGACGACAACAAAGGCAAGTTCTCAACCGATATTGGCGACGACGTCATCAAGGCTGCTCTGGACAGCGTCCGTAAGCGCACCGGGGAAGCCACCGAGGCCGAGGTCAAGGTCGAGGTCGAAGGGGCGGCTCCCGAGAGCCCCCCGGTCGAAGGCGACGCCAAAGACCAGGAAATCGCGGCGCTCAAGACGCAGCTCGAGGTCTCGCAGGCAGCGGGACGTGCGGTCATGGGCCGCATCAAGGACGAGCACGAGAAGGTCCTTCGCGCCACCGCCGACCTCGAGAACTTCAAGAAGCGCGCGCAGAAAGAGAGGGACGAGCTGCAGCGCTTCGGCAACGAAAAGATTCTCAAAGACCTGCTGCCCGTGGTCGACAACTTCGATCGCGCGCTGGAGCACTCGCGCG
>JAYUXE010000874.1:0-8454 GCA_043753165.1 Archangiaceae bacterium
CGCCACACCGGAGCGAACGACGCCCACGGCGCCTGCGTCCCCGCGAGAAAGGCCTTGTCGAGAGATTCGAAAGGAAACGCCACGAAGCGGCGGACTGTACCGACATGCGGGTACGCTGCGCGGCATGGAAAGCAAAGTCGTCGTCATCACCGGAGCCAGCTCTGGCATCGGCGCCGCTCTGGCGAAGCAGCTGGGCACCGAAGGCCACAAGCTCGTGCTCGCCGCCCGCCGCGAGGCCCCTTTGAAGGCCGTCGCCGCCGAGAGTGGAAACGCGAAGGCGATCGTCACCGATGTCACCGTTCGTGCCGATGTCGAAGCGCTGCGCGTGTTCGCGATCAAAGAGTTCGGGCAGGTCGACGTCTGGATCAACAACGCCGGCCGCGGCATCGGCAAGCGCGTGCTCGAGCTTTCCGATGACGATCTCGATCAGATGATGGCGATCAACGTGAAAGCCGCGCTGTACGGAATGCAGGCCGTCGTGCCGCATTTCATTCAGCGCGGTGAAGGCCACCTCATCAACGTCTCGTCGTTTCTGGGCCGCGTGCCGCTGGCGAGCTTTCGTTCGGCCTACAACGCGTCGAAAGCGGCGCTGAACGTGCTCACCGCAAACCTGCGCATGGATCTCGCGGCGTCGCACCCGAACGTCCACGTCTCGATCGTGATGCCGGGCCCCGTCGCGACGGACTTCGCGGGCTCGTCGCTGCATGGAACGCCGATGGTGCCTCCGCCGCGGATGATGTCCGTGCAGTCGCCCGACGACGTCGCCGACATCATCGCGGGCCTCATCGAACAGCCGCGCGCCGAGGTCTTCACGTCGCCGACGCTCAAGTCCCTGGCGAAGAAATATTATGAAGACGTCTCGGGGTTCGAGTCGGGCATGGCCGCTCCGTCGCTGATGGCGCCCAACCTCGCCGGCCTCGCCGAACGGATGAAGAACCGCCAGCAGTAGTGGGCGATCGCGTCACCATTCTCGACGGCCACTGGGCAGGTTCGTGAGGGGCGCCGTCCGGATTCCGAGGTCGCGTCTGCGTGGCGCGAGCTCGATGCCCCGCTTCGCGCTGCGCTGATCCGCGATCAGGAACATGCGCTGCTTTCGTTTCGCGCCGGCTTTTCGGCGTTGGGTGAGGCCGATCGCGCGGCGAAGTGGTCGGCCGAACGCCAGCATTGGTTCGGTTGGGAAGAGCAGGCGCGGCAAGTCGCGGCTCCGGTGCTGCAAGGGCTCGACGCGGGTGAGCGGGAAGGCGAACGGCGGCGCCTACAGTTCGCCGCCAAGGCACTACCCGGCAGGTGCGACCGACGGACAGCGCCCTCGAAGCGGATGTGTTGCGGAAGATTCGCGAGGCACGCCTGCCAGAGTCGAGGTGTCTTCCCGTCTGCTCGACACGGGAAGCTGGTTGGCCGCCCTTGCCCAGCACCTCCGCGCCGCTCGCGACACCCGAACTGGCATGCTTTACCGGCCAGGACCGCGCGTTTTGGGTACCCTGCGCGCATGGCCAAGGCTCCGACGGGTGACCCATCGTTCGACACGGAAGTGGTGAAGCTGCTGTTGCAGGTGGCGTGGGCGGACGACGAGGTGACGGTGGCGGAGCAGGACATGATTTTCGGCCTGGCGCGAAGCTGGTTCGTGCCCGAGCAGGAGCTCGCGGTGCTGATGAAGCGGCTCGAGCAGGGGCAACCGCTGCCGCAGCCGAACCTGCAGCTGCTGCGCACGCGGGCGGACGACGTCCTCGAAGCGGCGCGTGGGCTCGCACTGAGTGACGGCAAGGTGGCCGGCGAAGAGTCCGAGATGCTCAAACAAATCGCCGAGCTGCTGAAGCCCTAGACGCTGGTCTGGTAAGGCGAGGGGACATGACCCGCATCCTGCCCATCGCCGTCGTCAATCTCGTCTCGGCCTGCCGCCACGACTCGTCGGCTGCCAATTCCGCGATGGCCGCACGCATTCGCGCCTGTCAGGCGCAGACCCTCACCGTCTACCCGTGGGCCTACGAAGGCGCGCTGGTCGAAGAAAGCCAGTACCAGCACCTCGTGAAGCAGGTCGCCGATGAGCTCGCGCTGAACGCGCCCGACCGCATCATCGAGCTGCGGAAGTTCGCCAGTGTCAGTCAGGGCACCACCTGCACCTCGGGCCTGCGCCTCGAAGGCCGCGTCGTCTCGCTCATCCACAAGAGCCGCCAGTTTCACTACAAGGTCGCGGGTCGCCTCGTCGACTGCACGAACGAGCAGCCCGTTGGCCGCTTCGAGGTCGTCGAGTCGAACAAAGACATTTCCAGCATGGCAGCCGCGCTTGCCGATACTGTCGCCCGCGAACTGGACGACGACGACATTTGCGCCTGGCTGGCCGGCCAGCCGAACGAGTGAGACCCATGAGACGCTTCCCAACTGCATTGCTTTGCTGCTTCCTCGCCGCCCCTGCTTTCGCGGCGCCACCGAGCTCTTCTGCCCTGCCGCCGCCTCCTCCGCCGCCGCCGATGCCTGCGCCGGAAGCGGGCCCGTCGGACTGCTTCCCGGCCTGCCGCGCGGGTTTCTTCTGCAGCGCGGGTCAGTGCAAGTCGGCGTGCAACCCGCCGTGTGGCGCCAACGAGCAGTGCCTCGCGAACGGAGAATGCGCGTCGTCGACCTCGGCGCCCGATGACGATTCGCCGCGCCGCGAAGGGCCGCGGATGAAGAAGGTGTACCCGGCCGGCTCGAACGTGAGCGCAGACGGCAAGGTGGCGCCCGAGGGGTTCCACTACGAGAAGACGCGCCCCAAGGGCCTGCTGATCATGGGGCCGATTTTATTCGGCGTCGGTTACATCCTCTCGAGCCTCTGGGGTCTCTATGCCTGGGGGCTGGGCGGCGACCTGGCCGTCGGCACGTTCGACCAGGCTTTCGCGCGGCGCACCTCGGGCAATTACCTGATGCACTTCGTCCCCGTCCTGGGCCCGTTCATGGCGCAAATCGGGCTCGCCACGAACAGCGGGTACCGGGCGCAGTTCCGCGTCCACGAGTTCGTGGCCTGCACAATCTTCACGCTGCTGCAGGCGGGCGGCGTTACCTCGTTCGTGCTCGGCCTGCTGGGCACCACCGAGTCACTGGTGCGCGACGAGTATGTGGGCACGCCGCAGTCGTCGGATTTCAGGCTGACGCTGGCGCCGTTCTCGCCCGGGGCGGAAGTCGGCGCCTCACTGTTGGGCACCTTCTAGTCAGGGTACAGCACGTCCATCACCTCGGGCTGTTCTTCCTCGGTGGCGATGACGTCGTGACACACGCCGGCGCACTTCTGGCCGATGACCTTCCCGTCGCCGGTCGTGTGCTTCTTGTCGTGGCAGCGAAAACAGCCGGGGTCGTGCTGCAGAAAAGTTCGGTACGTGCCCCAGGTGACCTTCATCTGGGGAAAGTTGTTGCGGGTCCACTCGGTGGCGAGCAGCCGGCCCGCGGCGCTGACCGAAGTCTGCGGGTACGCAGCGGCGAGCGCTTCGGGAATTCCTTTCAGCGCCGCCTCGTGTGACGGGTAGGGCGTGGCGAGCGCAGCCAGGGACTCGCGCTGGATGAACGGCAGACTCTTGTCGATGGCCCCGCGGCCCATCGCGTTCTGCACGACGGCCTTCGGAGCGGCGTACTGGTGCGCGGGCCGGTTGTGGCAGTCGGTGCAGCCCATGGTGTGCCACTGCGCGCCATCGGGAACAGGCGCGGCGAAGACATCGACGCCGCCGTCGGGCCGCGTGACTTCGACGTCGCCGATGACGAGCCGCTTCGCATCCGATTGGTAGCGGATGGCGAGCCCGTTGTGCCCATGCACGCCCTGCCACACGCCGTCGCGCAAGCCGCCGATGCGCGCGCGGTAGACCGTCGTCTTCTCGACCGCCACTTCGTCATCCGAGTAGCTGCGCCGCACGTGCAGCTTGTCTTCGGTGAAGCGCGAGGCGGCGTGGCAGCGCACGCAGATTTCGGTGGCGACCTCGGTGGTCGGCTGTGGAATCGGGCGGTCGACGTCGTCGACAATGAACTGCAGCAGCTGGGTCGCTCCGCGCAGCTTCGCGTTCACGAAGTGTCCCGCGCCTTCGCCGATGTGACAGTCGGCGCACATCACGTTGGCGTGCGCTCCGGCGAGGTGGGCGACGGCTTCGGGCTGCATCACGCTGTGGCAGGTGCCGCCGCAGAACGCATCGCTGTGCAGCACCTCGAGGCCTTTGAAGGTCGCGGTCGAGACGAGCATCAAGTTCACCGCCGTCACTGCGACGGTAATCAACGCGATGGTGCGCAGCCGCGAATCGTTGAAGTCGAAGACTGGAAAACCTTTCGGCCGGCCCGCCCTTTCCTGCTTCCGCAGCCGCCACAGCCCCACGGGAATCAGCACCAGGCCGAGCACGAACAACGCGGGCAGCGCGACGTAGCTCAACAGCCCGGTGTAGTTGCTCAGCGGCATGCCACTGAGCTCGACCGCGAAGAGCGTGAGAAAAGAAATCGACGCGAGGGTGGCGAGCAGCACGCCAATCGCCGACAGCCAGTGACGCGTTGCGCGCCACAGCAGATCGCGAATGGAAGTGAAGGGGTTCATTGGCCGGTGATTTTTCCGTCGAGGTGTCTCGAGCTGAGGCCGCCGTCGGGCGAGAAGGCGCCCGCATGGCACGAGGGGCAGCCGAGGCCGAGCGCCGGGTTGTGGCCCAGCGAGCCGTCGACGGGCGGCAACCCATGGCACGTGCCGCACACCGCTTGAGAAGACCCGCCGTCCCACTTCGGCGCCGCGTCGCCGTGGCAGTAGACACTGCTGCAGGTGCCGGCCGCCGCGTTCCACTTCGGCTGCGCCCCCAGCTTCCAGGCGAGCCCACCCAGGTCCTTCACGAAGACCTCAGCCGGGGGAGGCGAGTCGAGGTGGCCTTCAGCGAGCAGCGTCGCCGGCACCAGGTGGCACGCGTCGCACGACATCTTCCTCAAGTGCGCGTCGTGCGCCCCGATGCCCGACCGGCCCGAAAGGTCTACGAATTGCCCGGCGTCGGGCCCTGAGTGGCAGGCGTCGCAGGTGGCAGCGCCGTTTCGCAGCGTGACCTTGCCGTCGACGTGGGTGAGGGGGTCGAGCGCGCCATGGCACGTCTCGCACCGCGCGTTGGAAGCATGGGTCGAGGGCGGGTTGCCGTGACAGCTGCCGCAGCCGAGCGCGCCGGGGTTGTTCCAGACAGGAACACCCTGCGTCGTGTCGAAGGCAGACGGCGCGTGGCAGTACGCGCTCATGCACGTCAAGCGATCGAACGTGGCCTTGCGCCCCGGCGTCGCCAGCAGCTGCAGCGCGGCGCGGACGGTGAAGATGTCGCTGCGGCGGTAGTGGCGATCGTCCTTCACCTCGGCGTGGCACTCGGTGCAGGCGAACGCGCGGTGGGTGGGCGCCGCCTCGAGATGAACGCGGTGGGCACCGACGCCGGGGCTCGAAGGCGAGCGTGCGCCGGCCAGGTCGCGCGGGGGCGCCGGGGACGCCTGACTGCCGTGGCACGTGTTGCAGGCCTGAGGGCCTTCGACGTGGCAACCATTGCAGTCGGACTTCGCCGCGCCGCCGCGCAAATCTTCACCGTGGCACTGCCGGCACGCGCCGAAGTCGTACGCAGAATGGCGCAGCGCCTGACCGTGGAACTGTTCCGCGTCGGTCGAGGTCGTCCACCCGCGCGGATGAAACGCGTACGCGCGTGGAGCAGCCCGGCACCGCACCACCCAGTCCTCGAGCACCTTCAAGTCTTCTGCCCCGACGGCGGCGTGTCCGGCGCGTTCTCCGCGTGCCGCGACCAGCAGTGGAGACTGCGCATCGCCGCCCGTGACGCGGGGCGTGCCGTCGTCGCTGCGAGACACGGTCTCGGTGTGAAGCCCGATGCGGTAGCCGTCGCCGGAATGGCACGACCCGCACCGCGCCTCGAGCACGGGCCGAATGGTGGCGTCGTACGTCGGGCACTGCGGCAGCGATTCGCTGGGCCGGACGACGCCGCAGGCGGTGAGCGCGAGGAAGGCGCTACAGATGGCAGGTCTGGCACATCGCATTTCGGGCGACCTCCTCTTTGCGGTGGCGGCCGAGGAAGCTCGGTGGGTGAGGGTTGCCGCCGACGCCGCCGACGCGGTGACAGCCGACGCAGCTCGAAGCAGCGCCCTGGTCGTGGCACGAGGCGCAGCTGACGATGTCACGTCGGGCGGCGGCTCCATGCGCGTTGCCGAACCCGGGCGGATGCGGGTCGAGCGCGTCTTTCTTCCCCGGGTCGAGCCCGTTCTTCGCGTGGCAGCCCGTGCACGACTCGATGCCGTGGCAGCGCAGGCAAGACGCCTCGTCGGCGCGCGCCTCGACGGGGTGGCGGCTGAAGAAGTCGTTGCGGTGAATGAAGCTGCGGTCGGTGCGCGCCGACAGCACGAGGTCGACGCGCAGGGCTTCGGTCTTCGCGTGGCACGAGGCGCAGAAGGTCTGCTCGTGGCAGTTGGCGCAGGCGGCCCCAGCGGCGCGCGCGTCGAGGCGATGGTCGACGAGGTAGTTGCCGCGGTGGGTGAAGTCCGAAATCGGCACCAGCGGGTACTTCGTCAAGTCCTGGTGGCAGACGTCGCACTTGCCCTGCGCGTACTGCTCGGCGTGCTCGTGGCAGCCCAGGCAGCTGGCCATCGTCGGCGCCATGTTTCCGGCGCGAACCGGCTCGGGCAGCTTCTGATGGCAGACGCCGCAGTCTTCATTGCGCTCGAGGTGCGCGGCGTGGCTCATCTTCAGCTCGCTGACGCGGGTGGGGATGGTGGCCGGCGCTTCGGGGTTGGTGTGGCAGAAGCCGCAGTTGCCCTTCTTCTTTTCTTCGCCGTGGCAGCTCAGGCACATCTTTTCTTTGGGGAAATCGTGCGTGTTGAGTGCGGTCGATTCGAAGATGGTCTCGTGGCAGCTGATGCAGGCGACGTCGGCCTTCACGTGGCGCGCGTGCGGAACGCGAATGCTGTCTTGCTGCGAGACGAAGAAGCCCGCGAAGCCCGCGCACGCGCTGAGCCCGGCGCCGCACACGAAAAGAACGACGCGCCGGCGATTCACAGAAACACCCAGCTCAAGCGCGCGATCGCTTCGTAGCGGCTGACGAAGGACGGGGTGGTGGACGCGAACAGCGCCGCGCCGACCTGCCACGAAGGGGTGAAGGCATACGTCGCAGAGGTCGACGCCGAGAACGAGACGGTCTGCCCGCGCACGGGGCGGTCGAGCACGTACGTCTCGAGATCCACCGCGAGGCCCAGGCCCGAAGGCAGCACGTGCCGCGCGCCGATTCGCGCCTGGTGGTAGCCGTTCGACGGAATCTCGAGCCGGTGCACCTGCGCGGTGAGGTGCGTCGCTCGCGAGGGCCGCAGCACCACCCGGCCACTTGCCTCGAAGCCCTTCTCACCGTTCAGCCACAGCGCGCGCACGTCGGCGAACAACGAGACGGCCTCGAATAGTTGCCACGTGACGTTGACGCCCGCGTCGTCGCGCGTGGTGTCGGCGAAGACGGTGAAGATGGACGTGCGCGGAAGAAACAGCTCGGGCGCGGTGCGGCGGTAGTTGAGCACCACCTCGACGTTGGCCGTCGGAGTCCACCGCGGCCCGACGTCGACCTCGGAAAGCTGGGCCTCGGCGAGGTTCCACGACAGCGCGCCTGCGAGCATCAGCGAATTCAGCAACTGCCAGCGCGCGTCGAGCCCCGCGTCCTGCCGGGCCAATGCTCCGCGCTGAAGCATGTGAATGAACGAGACGCCGACCTCGGTGCCGTACGTCGGAGCGAAGTACGCGCGCGAGCCCACCACGAAGTCTCCGCGCAGAAAGTTCGCGAACCGCCGTTCGACCGGAATGCCCGCGAACGCGCTCAAGCCCACGCCCATCGCCGTGCGGTAGTCAGCGAGGAGGCCGTCGAAGAACATCGCGCGCGCGACGCCGCCGGTGACGAACTGCCGGCCCAGCCGCATCTTCAGCTTGCGTTTCAGCGCGCGCGCTTCGACGAACGCGAGATTCAAATCGCTGGCGCCGACGCTCGTGCCCGACACGGTGACTCCGGCCCACGCGTCGACGACGACGCCGAGCTCGTCGAACCCCTTCACCTCGAGGTTCCGCGCGCGCGCGCCGACGAGCTCGTACAGGGGAACGACGGTCTTCACCTCGCCGTCCACCACGTCCGGCCGGCCGCCGATCAACGTCGTCGCGTACACGCTGACGTCGGCGGCCCGCCCTTCACCCGCGCTGAGCACGAGCAGCGCCGCGATGAGCTGGCCGTGCTTCACGCGGTGGCTACTTCTTCATCCCGCGCATGTGCGCGATCAGCCCGTCGACATCGGCCGGCTTCAGGTCGTCCTTGAAGCCCTCCATCGTGCCCTTCGGCGTCTTCACGCCTTCGTTGATGCCCTTGCGCATCTCGTCGTCGGTGAGCTTCTGGAAATCGGCCGACGCGATGTCGCGCATTTCCATCTGCTTGCCCTTCTCGGTCTGCGCCTTGCCGTCCTTGCCGTGGCAGG
>JAYUXE010000875.1:0-3661 GCA_043753165.1 Archangiaceae bacterium
AAGTGGTGGCAGGTTGGCGCACTGGCCGGCCTCGGTTGGCATTTTCCGTGAAGCTTTCCCACGCCCCGCGCACCCTCCCGGCATGTTGATGGAGCGCACCCTTGCCACCACGCCCGCCGCGAACTTCACCGCGGACGACGTGCGCCTGCTCTACCTCGAGCACGCCCCTGCCCTGCGCATCACGTTGGCCAGGCTCGCCGGCACCGCGCTCGACCCCGACGATTTGCTGCAAGAGGTCTTCGTGATCGCGATGCGGAAGTCCGCCGCGCTGGGCCACGCCGATTCCCGTAAGGCCTGGCTGTTGGGCGTCGCCGCAAAGGTGGCCACCACCCGCCGCCGCACCGCACGGCTCCTCACCTTTCTGGGCCTCACCGACGCGCACCAACACGCGAGCCCCGAGTCGCCCCAACGTTCATTGGAACAGCGTGACGCCAGCGCCCGCGTTGCCCGCGTCCTCGGCGCGCTGTCCGACGCGAAGCGCACCGTGTTCGTCCTTTATGAGCAGCAGGGTTTTTCGGGCGAAGAGATTGCCGTGGCCCTCGGCATCCCCTTGAAGACCGTTTGGACGCGGCTGTTCCACGCGCGGCGCGAGTTCGAGAAAGAGCTCGACCGGTTGGATCGCATCGAAGCCCGGACAACGGGTTTGAACGCGGAGAGCCACCGATGAATGAGACGCCCCGCTGGTCTGATGAGCCCGCAACGCGCGCGCAGAAGCTCGTCGCGCTGAGCGCCGAGGTGCCTCCGCGCCCGGTCGACCTGGCGGCCGGGTGGCAAGGCGTGGTGGCTGCGTCCTCTGTTCCGCGCCGCGACTGGCGGCTCGTCCCCGCGTTCCTCGCGTCCGTGGCGCTTGGCGCCGCGCTGGTGTTGTTGTTGCGGCCCGCAGCGATCTCGGCCCCGCACGTGCTCGCCTCGGACGGCGCGCACTGGCAGCTGCAGCCGGGCGTCGTCGCGGTCGGCGCCGGCAAGCTCACCATCTCTTCCACCAAGCCCATCACCATCGCGACGCCGCACCTGCGCATCGAGCTGCTCAATGGTCGCGTCGCCACCGAGGTCACCCACGAACGCACGTTCTTCACGGTCGAAGAAGGCGAAGCGGTGACGCGCTCGGGTGCACGGCTGACGCGGGGAGCGACGCTGGGCTGGCCGCCCGCTCCTGAGATTTCCGAATCGTTGATGGCGCAGGCCCCGACGGCGCCCATCTGTGAAAACGCCACGCCTGAAAAGCTCGCCCACTGCCTCGAGCTCGAGAGTGAAGGCGCGGGACTGCAGGCCCAGGCGGCGCTGTACGAGCTCGGCGCCTTTCACGCCCGCAGCCACGCGCCTGCGCTTGCGCTCGAAGCATGGCGTGCGTCGCTCGAACGGTTCCCAGAGGGCGTGCTGCACCCCGAAGTGCGGCTGGCTTTGATGCTCGAGCTCACGCGTCAGCAGCGCTTCGTTGAAGCGGAAGCCGAAGCCCAACGGTTCGAACGCACGTGCCCCGAGGATCCACGCCGCGCCGACGTCGCGAAGTTGCGGGCCAGCCTGCGACCGCTGCCCTGACATTGAAGGGGTCGGGCCTCGTGCCGGGCAAGCTCGCGAAATGATGAATAGGATGGGTGGCCCCGCCGGTGCACTGACAGTGGGCAACGCAGCTCAACCGGAGACACCCCATGGCAGTCACGAACCGAGTGCAGATTCAAACCGGTCGCCCTTCTGTCGACTTCAACGGAACGAAGTACACCAGGCTCGAGGGGTCGGCCGCCGACAGCAACCTGAGCATCGATGGGGTGCGGGGTAAGGGCCGCTTCAACCCCCTGACCCAGCCCGGCATCGCCCTCACCACCCAGCAGGCGCAGAAGCTCGGAGTGAAGGTCGGAGGGACGGTCGACGTCCGCGACAAGGTCACCGGAAAGGTGGTGCAGGCGACGTACTACGACTCGGCCGGCAGCCGTCGCGGCGGCGACCACTTCGAGGTGAGCCCGAAGCTGGCCGATGAGTTGGGCATCAAGTACCGAAACGGCGCGGGCAAGGTGGTCGACGCGGTCACCAACACCGAGAAGCTTTCGGGTCGTTTCACCATCGAGTCCGCGACCAGCCGCCGGGGAACCTCATCGTTCGACCGCAGCTCGACTGCCTCCACCGCCTCCACTGCCACCCAGACCTATCGCGCTGCGCCCTCGCTTGCCGACGTGACGGCCGGGCGCGCTGAGCTCAAGCCCTACGATAAAGGCGCTGCCGTCGAAGAGCTTCAGCGCCGCCTGGGAGTCACCGTCGACGGGAAGCTCGGGCCGGTAACCCTCGCGGCCCTCGAGGCAGCGAAGGCGAAGGCGGGCCTCAGCGGCCAGAGCGGGCGCGCAGGGAAGACCACGATGGCGAAGCTGCTCTCGAGCGACGCCACGACCTCTGGCACGACTGCGTCTTCTTCCGTCACCAGCACCACGGGTCAGTCGCAGATGAACGCGCTGCTCAAAAAGGCAAAGGCGGCCAGCACCGGAAAGCGCCCCGATGGGAAATGCCTGATGCACGTTCAGAACTACCTCGACCAGATGGGCAGCAACACCTACGGCAAGGCGTCTAAGGTGGCGCGCTTGCCCTACGCTAAAAACTTCGGCCAGGAAGTGAACAAGGACCCCGCCAGGTACGGCCTGAAGAAGCTGAACATCACCAACCCGTATGACGCCCCTGCTGGAGCGATTGTCGTCGTCAACCCGGGGACTCCGGGAACCCGTCACAAGGTCGCCGGCGACATCACCGTCGCGGGCGGAAACGGGAAGTTCTACAACGGCGGCGAGATGGGCTATGGCGGCCGCAAAAATTTCCCTGCCGGCAATTCCCACGTCGTCGGCATCTATGTGCCGGTTTGAAGGGCCCGAGCCGTGGCCGTGATGATCGATGTCGGCTGCTGCGTGCGAACAATGCGGCGTGCCGTAGATTCAACTTCGGGCCGCGAAATGAAAGTCGAAGGAGCCCCACCCCATACGCAGACGGCGCCGCAGCAGGGCGGGAGTCTCGGGCGTTGCCGGTTGCGCGTGGTCGAAGGGCCCGAGCGCGGCGAAAGCATCGAGCTGAGTGCCGAGCCATCGCTGGTCGGATCGTCGCCCGACGCGGCGATGCGGCTCACCGACCCGCGCGTGTCCCGGCGGCACCTGCAGCTCCAGGCCGGATCCGACGCAGTGCTGATCAAAGATCTCGGCTCGCGCAACGGCACGTGGTTCGAGGGCGTACGCTTCGCGGAGATCGCGTTGCCTCCCGGAGCGTTGATTCGCGTCGGCGATACCTGGCTGCAGCTGGTCGCCACCGAACGCAGCGTGGGGCTGGCGCCGAGCAGGAACACCCGATTCGGGACGCTCGAGGGGCAGAGCCGGCTGATGCGCCAGGTGTTCACCGCGCTCGAGAGGGTGGCCGCGACGGACTCGACCGTGCTGCTCCAGGGCCCGACCGGCACGGGCAAGGAGCTCGCGGCGCGATCGCTTCATGCGGCCAGCGCGCGGGCGAAGAACGCGTTCGTCGTCGTCGACTGCAGCGCGATCACCGAGAGCCTGCTGCACGCCGCGCTGTTCGGACACGGCGCAGGGGCGTTCACCGGCGCAGTCGCTGCGCGAAAGGGGGCACTCGAGCAGGCGCACCAGGGGACGCTGTTCATCGACGAGGTCGCAAGCCTTCCGCTCGAGCTGCAGCCGCT
>JAYUXE010000876.1:0-3654 GCA_043753165.1 Archangiaceae bacterium
CTCGCGACTCTGCCACGCCGTGGACGATACTGGTGCCGTGAGCAGCACTGCGCGTTCGACGCGAATCCTGATCCTCGACACCGTTCCACTGGCCAGACAGGCAGCGGTCAGCTTTTCCACCGCGGGGTTCGCTGCAGAACTGGTCGCTGGCCCCAACCTCGTCGCTCGACTGAAGGGCGACTTGCCGCACCTCGTCTGGGTGCACGCAGAGGTGGGCGGCAAAGAGCTGACCGCGCTGCTGAATCTCCTTCAATCGTCCGAGCACACCGCCGAACTGCCCGTCGTCGTGGTCAGTGGCGACGCGCGCGATGCCGGCTACGTGACGCAGGCGCGGTCGGGCGTCGTGGAAATCTTGAAGGGCAACTTCGACGCGACCGTGCACACCGCGCGGCTGATGGCATTGTTGGGTGAGCTGCCGAGCCGCACCGGCCTGCTGCGCGGACGCAGCGTCGGCCGCGAGTTCATCTCGTTGTTCGCGCACTTGAAGAACACGGTTCGCAGCGCCGAGCTCGTCTGCACGATCGATGGCGATGAAGCGCGCGTCTATTTTCTCAAGGGCGAGCTCAAGTCGGCGTCGCACGGCGATGCGCAGGGGCTGGCGGTGCGCGCGCGAATGGCCTCGGTGACCGCGCCGACGCCGTGGACGCTGAATGACGGAATGGGCGGGGCCGATGGCTTCGTCGACATCGGGCAGATTCTTTCGGACGACGCCGAGCAGGAAGATGCGCTGACGCTCGACGAGCCGGTGCCGGCCGAGCCCGAAATCGGCCCGTTCGACGAGCCGATCGCGCCGGTGGTCATCCCACGTGCGCCACAAACGCAGGCGCCGGGGCCGTTCGCCCCGCAGACGGAACAGGTCGGGCCGTTTGCAGTGGCGTTGCAGTCGCCGGCGGGGGCGGTGGCTCCGGTGGATCCGATTGCGGCCGAGACGCCGGTGTTGGTGGTGGACGACGACGAGGCGCTCGCGCGGATGCTGCAGTCGTATTTCTCGAAGAAGGGCTACCCCGTCGAGGTGGCGCGCGATGGCGTGGCGGCCCTGGCGTTGATGGCAGCGACGCCGTTCGAGATCGTGATTGCCGACCTCAACATGCCGAACCTCGACGGCTGGGGGCTGCTGAAGGCGATTCGAAACGACTTCAAGACGCACGAGTCATTGGTTGCGTTGTTCTCGTGCCAGGACGACTACCGCGAGTCGCTGCGCGCGATGCACGCCGGAGCGCAGGCCTACTACTCGAAGGCCCTGAAGCTGAACGTGCTCGAGGCGCAGGTGCGTGAGCTGGTCGAGCCGCGCCGGCGGTTGCGCCGGTTGCTCGATGGCCAGGTCAGCGTGTCGATCAACATCTCGTCGCTGGGGCCGCAGTGGCTGTTGCGCGCGGTCGCGGCCGCCAAGGTGTCGGCGCAGCTCGACGCGTTCGATGGCTGGTCGACCTGGCGTCTGCACTTCGTCGGCGGGCAGCTGCACCACGTCGGCGCGCGCACGGAGGCAGAGGCGATCGAGGGCGAGCGCGCGTTGATGGCGTTCCTCTGCTCGCGCAGCCTCGAAGGCTCGTTCGCGTTCGGTACCCCGTACGTCGAAAGCGCGTTCAGCGGGGCGACCACCGACCAGATCCTCACCCAGACCGTCACCACGCTGAATGACGAACAGCAGCGCGAGAACGACGCGATGCTCCGCGAGGCACAGAAGCTGGATGTGAACCCCGAGCTCTACCGCCTCTACGCCTCGGTCGGCCCGACCGTCTGGCAGCCCATCGCAAAGGCCCTGTGTGAAGAACGCCTCTTTCCGCGCGACGTGATGACGCGGCTCGAGGTGTCCCCGCAGGAAATGGGCGCCGCGCTGAAAGACCTGATTCGGCGGCGCGTCGTCACGCTTCGGCGCTGACCCCATCACTCCGAGCGCGAACGGAAAGCGCCCGCACCACTCGTTGACGGCCGATTGATTCTGATGTCAATGTTCGCCGCTTTTTCAGCCCCCCACGGAGAATCAGATGAGCAACGAGCTTCGCTTCGACGGAAAAGTCGCCCTCGTCACGGGCGCCGGCAACGGCCTCGGCCGCACCCACGCCCTGATGCTCGCCGCGCGCGGAGCGAAGGTCGTCGTCAACGATCTCGGCGGCACTGCAACGGGCGGCGGCAAGAGCAGCGCGGCGGCCGACAAGGTCGTCGAAGAAATCAAAGCCGCCGGCGGTGAGGCCGTCGCCAACTACGACTCGGTCGAAGACGGCGGGAAGATTGTCCAGACCGCGCTCGACACCTGGAAGCGCATCGACATCGTCGTCAACAACGCGGGCATCCTCCGCGACTCCACCTTCCACAAGATGTCGCAGGAAGACTGGGACCTCATCTACCGCGTCCACACCCTCGGCAGCTTCCGCGTCACGCACGCCGCTTGGCCGCACCTTCGCGACCAGGGCTACGGCCGCGTCATCTTCACGGCGTCCGCCGCCGGCATCTACGGCAACTTCGGCCAGGCCAACTACGCCATGGCCAAGCTCGGCCTCGTCGGCCTCTCGAACACCCTCGCGCTCGAGGGCGCGAAGAAGAACGTGCACGCGAACGTCATCGCTCCGCTCGCCGGTTCGCGACTCACCGAGACCGTGTTGCCCAAAGAGCTCGTCGATCAGCTCAAGCCTGAGCTCGTCAGCCCACTGGTCGCGTGGCTCGCGCACGAGAGCTGCGAAGAGAACGGCGGCCTGTTCGAAGTCGGCGGCGGCTACATGGGCAAGCTGCGGTGGGAACGCACGGAAGGGAAGAGCTTCCCCGTCGGCCGCCCGCTGACGCCCGATGCCGTGAAGGCCGCGTGGTCTGAAGTCGTCGACTTCTCGAAGTCCACCCACCCCACCAACGTCAACGAGGCGCTGGGGCCGGCAATCGAAAACCTTTCCCGCAAGAGCAAGGGCGGCAACGAATTCATCGATGTCGACAAGGCGCTTGGCTACGAGCTTAAGCCCATCGAGACCCAGTACACCGAACGCGATCTCGCGCTGTACGCGCTGGGCGTCGGAGCGGCCCACGACCCACTCAACCCCTCTGACTTGAAGCTCGTCTACGAGATGGCCGACGGCTTCGTCGGCCTGCCGACCTACGCGGTGATTCAGCCGATCAACGCGATCCTCAAACAGGCCAGCGAAGGCGAGTCCGCGCCCGGCCTCAACTACGGGCTCGACCGCATTCTTCACGGCGAGCAGTACACCGAAGTGTTCCGCCCGCTGCCGCCCAACGCGAAGCTGCGGCACCACGCGAAAATCAAAGACATCTTCGACAAGGGCAAGGGCGCCGTCGTCGTCACCGAGATTCACAGCTTCGACACCACCACCAACGAAGAGCTTTTCCGCAACGACGTGACGATGTTCGTTCGCGGCGCCGGCGGCTGGGGCGGCGATCGCGGCCCTTCTGCCGACGTCAACGTCCCGCCCGACCGCGCGCCCGATGCCGTCGTCACCGAGAAGACGGCCGAGAACCAGGCGCTGCTCTACCGCTTGTCCGGTGACTGGAACCCGCTGCACGTCGACCCCGAGTTCGCCAAGGCCTTCGGCTTCGAGAAGCCCATTCTTCACGGCCTCTGTACGTTCGGCTTCGCCGGCCGCCACGTCATCAACCAGATGGCGAAGGGCGACGCGCGGTTGTTCAAGAGCATCAAGGTTCGCTTCGCAGATT
>JAYUXE010000877.1:0-3653 GCA_043753165.1 Archangiaceae bacterium
GCAGAGTTGTAGAGGCAGAACGCCCGCACATTGGCGCCGAGAGCGACGAGCCGTTCGACGAGATGACTTCCGATGAATCCGTCGGCTCCCGTCACGAGAACCTTGCTGCCCTTCAACGCGCTCATTCCTGGGTACCCTCTCCTCGGGCTTGATTCAGCTGATCGCGCTGTCCCACGTCGATCCAGTCTTCTTCGATCTCGAAACCGTGCACGACCTCGTTGTTCGAAAGACATCCTTCGAGCAGCGAAGGCAGCGCGAAGTCCTGCCCGTTCGGCACCCGCGCGACCACCTGCGGATCAAGCACATAAATTCCCGCGTTCACCAGCCGCGTCAGCGTCGGCTTCTCGTGAATGCTCACCACCCGCCCGCCGTCGACTTCGGCGCAGCCGAACGGAATGTGATGGAAGTACCGCCGAAGCCCGACCGTCGCGCGCGCACCCGCTTCGCTGTGGGCGTCGAGCATCGCTCCGAGATTCGCCTGGGTGACGAGGTCTCCGTTCATCACCAGCATCGGAGCGGTGGGAACTTCAGGCAGCAGCGACAACGCCCCACCCGTTCCCAGCGGGCTCGTCTCTTTCAGATAACGGATTCGGCAGCCAAACCGGTTTCCGTCGCCGAAGTGTTCCTCGACGAGGTGAGACAGGTAATTCACCGCGAGGAAGATCTCCTTCAGCCCGTGACTCACCAGGTGAAGAACGATCCGTTCGAGAATCGGCCGGCCTGCCACTTTGAGCATCGGCTTAGGCGTGGTCGCCGTCAGCGCGCCGAGTCGCGTCCCCTTCCCGCCCGCCATCACCACTGCCGTGTTCGGCCGGACTTTGGTTCCGAGCACATCGTGAAGCACGTGAAGCCCGCACAGCTTCCCCGCGCGATCCACGATCGGGATCTGGCTCAAGCGGCGCGCCTGCATCAGCTCGATCACCTCGGCCCGCCCCACGCCGACGTCAACAGCGGTGAAGTTCCGCTGAGCAAACGCGACCACCAGCGCATCGAGCATGGCTCCACCCAGAATCGCCCGGCGCACATCGCCGTCCGTCACGGTGCCCACGAGCCGCCCGGATTTGTCGACGACCATCACGATCTCGACGCCGCTTTCGTTGAGCGCCTCCATCCCCTCGCGCAGCGTCGCCGTTGCGTCGACCGCATAAGGACCCGTCATCGCGGTATGTGCCCGCGAGGGGCCTGCCGATTCGCGCGAACTCATGGGCGGTCGATACCTCAAGACCTGCACCGACGCACGGTGGTTGTTCCCGCTTCCCCAGCATCGCCGCCAGTACACCGTTCTGCCCGCGAGTGATAAGGCTCGCCGCGACTTGGCCTTGAATTCAGCCACCGCGAGCAGGGACTCAACCGCGGCCCTTTGGAACCTATGAGACGGTTGACTGACTTGATGTCGCTGGAAGGCCGGGTGGCTGTGGTCACCGGCGGCACCGGCCACCTGGGGCTTGCCTTCTGTGAGGCGCTGGCCGAGCTGGGGGCGCGCGTCGTCGTCGTCGACCGTGAGCCCGCGAGCTGCGCCGCCCGCGCTGCTTCGCTTTCCGATCACAGCGGAAATCAGGCGGTCGGCCTTGCAGCGGATCTTTCGTCGCGCGCGGAGACCGCCACGGTCGTGCCCCGCGTGCTCGAAGCATTCGGGCGCCTCGACATCCTCATCAACAATGCCGCCTTCACCGGGGCGTCGGGAATCGCTGGCTTCGCGGTCCCATTCGCCGAACAGTCGCTGGACGCCTGGGACGCTGCGCTGCGGGTCAACCTCACTGCCGCGTTTCAGCTCACGCAGGCTGCATGCGAGCCGCTGATGGCATCGGGGCACGGCAGCGTAATCAACATCGGGTCCATCTACGGCCTGGTGGGCCCCGACCTTCGCCTCTACGAAGGAACGTCGATGGGGAATCCGGCGGCGTATGCAGCCAGCAAGGGCGGCCTGATTCAGCTGACGCGCTACCTGTCGACTTCACTCGCTCCGAAAGTGCGGGTGAACTCGATCAGCCCCGGTGGAATCGCACGCGGGCAGGCGCCGGCATTCGTCGAGCGTTACCTCGCTCGCACACCAATGCAGCGCATGGGCACTGAGGAAGACTTCAAAGGCGCCGTGGCCTATCTGGCCAGCGACCTTTCGGCGTGGGTGACGGGCCAGGATGTGGCCGTCGAAGGCGGGTGGACAGCGTGGTGACTCTCGAAATTGCCGGACGAAAGATTGGGCGTGGCGCGCGATGTTTTGTGATCGCGGAAGGGGGTGTGAATCACAACGGCGACCTGAAGCTGGCGCTGGGCCTGGTGGACGCTGCTGCTGCCGCGGGCGTCGATGCGATCAAGTTTCAGACATTCGACCCTGCCGCGCTCGCAGCTGCTGACGCTCCAAAGGCGGCGTACCAGGAAGAGCGCGACTCTTCGGCGTCGCAGCTGGCCATGCTCCAGAAGCTGGTGCTCTCGGCCGAGGATCACCACGCCTTGAAGGCGCGAGCCGAAAGCCACGGGCTGTTGTTCCTCTCGACGCCATTCGAGGCGAAGTCGGCCGACTTCCTGGAAGCCCTCGGATTGCCCGCCTTCAAGATTCCTTCGGGCGAGCTCACCAACCACCCATTCCTGAAACACGTCGCGCGGAAAGGCCGGCCGATGCTGATGTCCACGGGCATGGCGAACCTCGACGAGGTGAAGGCTGCCGTCAGCGCGGTGCGTTCGGTCTCGAAAATTCCCCTCGCCCTCTTTCACTGCGTCTCGAGCTACCCGGCGGCCCCTTCCGACTGCAACCTCAAGGCGATGGAGACGCTGCGCCGAGAGCTCGATGTTCCGGTTGGGTGGTCGGACCATTCGCCCGGCATCAACCTGTCAGTGGCAGCGGTCGCGATGGGCGCGGAGCTGATCGAGAAGCACCTCACGCTCGACCGAACGCTTCCGGGCCCGGACCACGCCGCGTCGCTCGAGCCGCGCGAGTTCGCGGATCTTGTGCGCGGAATTCGCGAAGTCGAAGCTGCCATCGGCAACGGTGAGAAGGTGCCAGTGCCGGCGGAAACGGCAATTGCCGCAGTGGCACGCAAGAGCCTTCACTGGGCCGCGGCGCTTGCTCCGGGCGATGTCGTTCGACCCGAGCATCTGTCGGCGCTGCGCCCTGGCACCGGAATCGCCCCCGTTCACTTCGACACCTTCCTCGGGCGCGTGGTTGCCCGCCCGACCGTCGCAGGGCGGCAGCTCACCGCGGACGATCTCAAAGCTGTCGGAGCCTGACGTGCGCCTCGCGGTTCTCACCACTGGCAGACAGGACTGGGGAATCCTTCGCAGCACCTGCCAGCTGCTCGCCCAGGACTCGAGGTTCGAGCTCAAGCTGTTCGCGGGCGGCATGCACGTTTCGGCCGCGTTCGGGAATGGCGTGGCCAGCCTCGAGGCCGACGGTTTTGCCGTCGCCGAGCGCCTTCGGTGGATTGACGATTCCGGCACGACAAGCGCCGGTGCGCAGGCCGGGGAAGCTGTCACGCAGGTAGCCGCGGCACTCGAACGCCAGCGGCCCGAGGCGTTGCTGCTCGTCGGCGATCGGTTCGAGACGTTGAGCGCCGCTCACGCCGCGACGCTCGCGCGCGTGCCGGTCGTTCACCTTCACGGTGGCGAGGAAACGGCCGGCGCGATCGACAACTCGATTCGCCACGCGATCACCAAGC
>JAYUXE010000878.1:0-8417 GCA_043753165.1 Archangiaceae bacterium
GAAGCCGCCAGCTACGAAAGCTGGGACCAGGGCCCGAGCACGAACTGGAACCCCAACTACTCGGCGCTCGCCCGCGAGACCCTGGACGGCGTGCCGCACTACACGCTGCACCACGAGACCGCGCGCCAGTTCGGTCGGAACCCCATCACCGTCCCCGAGAAGTCGGTGTTCGTGATGGGCGACAACCGCGACAACAGCGAAGACAGCCGCTACGGCCTCGGCATGGGCGACCAGGTCCAGTTCGTGCCGTACGGTTCCATCAAGGGCAAGGCGATGGTGATCTGGATCGCGCTCGGCCACGGCGGGCTGCTCTCGAGCGTGTTCGGTGGCACGGGCCTTCGCACCGACCGCTTCTTCCTGCCGGTGACGATGTGTGGGACGGAAGCCCCTCGTCCGAGCTCGCCTTGATGGGCCGCCGGCAAGCGCCTGCGCCCAGTGAATCCTTGACGCTGAGGGAAGGCAATTGGTAGCTCATCGCCTCGTGCGGCCCAGCGGAAAAGTAAACCTGATCGGGCTCGTGATTCTCGGCGCCATTGGTTACGGCATCTGGTGGGTCGTCACGTTCTCGGGCGTCTACCTCGACAACATCGACGTTCGGGACGCGGTCGAAGGTGCGTACAACGAGTCGGGCCGCAAGGACGACGCGACCCTCGTCATGCTGATGAAGAACCAGCTGAACCTCTCGACGTTGGGCAACCACGAAGAGACGGACGAGTTCGGCGTCACCAGCGAGAAGGGCGGCCTCGGACTCATCGACGAAAACTTCAGCGTCACCCGCGATGAAGTCACCAAGCGGATCACGATCATCATTCAGTACCAGCGCAAGGTGTCGTTGAAGCCGCTGAAGAAGTTCAAGATGGTGCCCTTCCGCGTGATGAAAGAAGGGCCAGTTCCCATTCAGTCGTCCTGATGCGCCACCTGCTCGCCCTCGAAGGGATGCCTCGCGCCGAGATCGAGGCGATCCTTTCGCGGGCCGAGGCATTTCGAGACGGCCGCGCGAGCGAACGCCGCCTCTCGGGCAAGGTCGTCGGCAACCTCTTCTTCGAGCCGTCGACGCGCACGCGCAGCTCGTTCGAGATCGCGGCGGCCGCCCTCGGCGCCCACGTGCTCAACTGGACGGTGGCGGGTTCGTCGGCGTCGAAGGGCGAGTCGCTGCTCGACACGGTTCGCAACCTCGCCGCGATGGGCCCCGCGGTCCTCGTCGTTCGCCACCCCAGCAGTGGGGCGGCCGAGCTCGTCGCGCGCGCGGTGAAGTGCGCGGTGATCAACGCAGGTGATGGCCAGCACGAGCACCCGTCGCAAGGCCTGCTCGACGCGTTCACGTTGCGCCGAAGGTGGGGCGGGTCGCTGACCGGGAAGAAAGTCGCGATCGTCGGTGACGTGCTGCACAGCCGCGTCGCGCGCAGCAACCTGTACTGTCTTCGCACCCTGGGCGCCGAGGTCGTGCTCTGCGGCCCGGCGACGCTGCTGCCCGCCGAAGTCGGCCGATTGGGAGCGAAGGTCACCACCTCCCTCGACGAAGCCATCGCCGGCTGCGACGCGGTGATGATGCTGCGCGTTCAGCGCGAGCGTCAGACCGAGGCCCTGTTTCCTTCCGAGCGCGAGTACCACCACCGCTGGGGTCTCACGGGCGAACGCGCCGCCGGCCTCAAACCGGGGGCCCTCGTTCTTCACCCCGGCCCCGTCAACCGCGGGCTCGAGCTCGCGCCCGAAGTTGCTGACGGGTTGCAGAGCGTGATCCTCGAGCAGGTCGAGAACGGTGTCGCCGTGCGGAAGGCGATTCTCGAGGCCGTCTCATGACGACGCTGGTACTGCGCGGCGGCCGCGTCATCGACCCGAAGCAGAAGATCGACAAACCCGCCGACGTCGTGATTCGCGATGGGCGGGTGGCGGAAGTGATCGCTGCCGGGCAGCCGGCCGGTAACGTCGAGGCGCTGGACGTGAAGGGGCTGTGGGTGCTGCCGGGCTTCATCGACCTGCGGTGCGTCGTCCGCGACCAGGCAGATCTGCAGGCCGCTCTGGAAGGCGGGTACACGACGCTGATCTCGTCGCCCGACTCGGAGAAGATCGTCAGCCCCTACGTGCGCGTGCTGCGCGCGGGAGCATTGACCAAGAACGTCGAAGGCGAAGAGCTCGGTGAGGTCGCGGCCGATGCCGTCTGCCTGTCGAACGGCAGCCGGCCCATCGTGCGCGGAGGGCTGATGCGGCGCGCGCTGCAGTACTCGCGGCCCTTGAAGATCCCCGTGATGGTGCACGCGGAAGATCCGTCGCTGTCCGGGCGCGGCGTGCTGGGCGAAGGCTTTGTCGCAACCTGGCTCGGGCTGCCATCCGTGCCAGCGTCGGCCGAAGTCAGCGTCGTCGCGCGAGACCTCGCGCTGCTGGAAGAGCAGGGCGGCCGGCTTCACTTCTCGCACCTGACCTGCGCGGGCAGCGTGCGGCTGGTGAAAGACGCGCAGGCGCGAGGGCTCGCCGTCACTGCCGACGCCACGCCGCACCACCTCACGCTCACCGACGAATCGGCGCGCGGCTACGCCATCGAGGCGCGCGTCTGGCCGGCGCTGCGGCCTGCTGCCGATGTGGCGGCGCTCGTCGCTGCGGTTCGCGACGGCACCATCGCGGCGATCGCCAGCGACCACCAGCGCGTCGACCCGGTCGATCGCGAGCACCCATTCGATCAGTGCGTCCCCGGCATCGAGACCCTCGCGCACGCCTTTCACCGGGTCGCGGCCCTGAAGCTCGGGCCTTCGCTGCTCGCTCGCCTCTTCTCGACGGGCCCGGCAGAGATTCTGGACCTCGAAGGCGGCACGCTGGCGGCCGACACCCGCGCCGACCTGACGATCGTCGACCCGGCAGCAGCCCGGGTGCGTTACACCTTGATCGGCGGTGAAGTCCGCTTTACCGGAGCCACACGATGAAAGACGCGATCCTCGCCCTCGCAGATGGCACGGTCTTCAAGGGCCAGGCCTTCGGCGCCGCGAAAGAGACCACCGGCGAGGTGGTGTTCAACACCTCGATGTACGGGTACCAGGAAATCATCACCGACCCGTCGTACGTCGGTCAGATCCTCACGTTCTCGTATCCGCACATCGGCAATGTCGGCACGAACCCCGACGACCAGGAATCCTCGAAGCCCCACGCGGTCGGCCTCGTCGTTCGTGCGTTGTCGGAAGCGTCGAACTGGCGGTCGACCGAATCGCTGGACGCGTACATGGTCCGCTGGGGGATTCCCGGCATCCAGGGCCTCGACACGCGGCAGCTGGTTCGCCACCTTCGAACGCACGGCTCGCAGATGGGCATCCTCTCGACCGACGGCACTTCGGAAAAAGCCCTGGTCGAGAAGGCGAAGAAGGCGCCCGGCATGGAAGGCATGGATCTCGCGACCGGGATCTCGATCAAAGCGCCCCAAGAGTGGACGCGGTGCACGCCGGATCCGCTCACGGGCGCTGCCGGCGGGCAGACCACCGGGAAGTACAAGGTGGTGGCGGTCGACTACGGCCTGAAGGCGGCGATGATCCAGTTTCTCTGCGACGTCGGGTGCCACGTGACGGTGGTGCCCGCCCAGACGACGGCCGCGCAAATCCTCGCGCGCAAGCCCGACGGCGTGTTCCTCACCAACGGCCCCGGCGACCCGGCCGCCGTCGTGGGCGCCGACAAGACCGTGGCCGAGCTGCTGGGAAAGGTGCCCGTGTTCGGCATCTGCCTGGGCCACCAGATCCTCGCCCTCGCTCTCGGAGCGAAGACCTACAAGATGAAGTTCGGCCACCGCGGCGGCAACCAACCGGTGAAGGATCTCGCGACGGGCAAGGTCGAGATCACGGCCCAGAACCATGGCTTCGCGGTCGACGACAAGACGCTGGGCAACAAGGCGATCGTCACCCACATCAACCTGAACGATCAGACCGTCGAAGGGCTGGCGGTGCCCGACGCGCGTGCGTTCTCGGTGCAGTACCACCCCGAGTCGTCGCCGGGCCCGCACGATGCGCGCTACCTCTTTCAGCGGTTTGCAGATCTGATGGCGAAGTCGGCATGACCGAAGCGACCACGTTTCAGCCGTACCTCGACGAGCTCGTCGCGTTCGCGACTCCGGAAGCGCGGAAGGATGAGCTGGTGATCGCGCGGAAGGAATTCTTCGAACGCACGGGCGAAATCTTCGAGGACGACAAGCAGTTCGAGGCGCGCATGTCGTCGCTGCTCGAGTTCTTTCTCTTCGATCGTCCACGGGAAGCAGGGCTGACGCCGGCCGCCGAACTCTACGGCAAGGTGCTGCAGGAAGGCCCGCCCGAACGTGCGGCCGCCTTCCGCGCCTTCACCGAGACGGTGCATGGTTTGTTCGAAGTGCGGAAGCTGGCGAAGGGCGCGGTGATGCTGCGCGAGCTCTTCACTGGGCTCGACTTCCAGGTGACCGAACGGCGGCAGCTGGCCGGCCTGACGAAAGGCGACGTGCTCGAGGCCCGGCTGATTCCGTTTGGCGGGCACTTCTGGTTCTCAGCCGCCTTCACCTGGCATCCGCGCAACGCCGTGCCGTCGATCTTGAAGGAAGTGAAGCGGCGCAAGAAGAAGGGCATCGCGAATCCGGCCGAGTTTCTCGCCGACTGCGCGCGCCGGGCGCTCAAGGCCGACCGGTACCGCAACATCGCGATCGAGAAGATCTACGAGTTCGCGTAGCGCCTCCTCGACTGTTCCAGGCGGCCCGTTCGATCACCGCTGATCGACGAGCTCCAAAAAATCCCGCAGCTGTTCCAGCAGATCATCGTCGAGCCCATCGAACTCGAGCCCGAAGCCTTCGCGCATCACGGTGACGTGCACCGCCTTCGGCCGCTTGAGCTCGAGCAGGCTGCTGCCGAGCCGCGTGACGCGCACCCGAGACATCCACTTGCCGATGCCCGGGAAGGCGAGGGTGAGCGTCGCGGCATCGCCTTCCTGCAACTCGTCGTCGGGCTCCGGCGTCACCGGCCGTTCGATGAACGCGCCTGTCTCTGACAAGTCCAGCACGCGCACCTTGATGCCTTCGGCGTCGCCCTGCTGCAGCAGGCCGAACAGCTCGACGCGGTAGCGAACCGGGCGGACCTCGGTGGGCATCTACAGCCGGTGAACCGTGATGAGATTCGTGAAGCCCGGCTGATTCAGCGGGACGCCCGCGACGATCACGATCGGGGCCCCCGTCTTTGCGAGCTTCTCTTCGATCAGCAGCCTTCGCACCTGCCGCACCATCGCCTCGGTCGACGCGAGGCGCCCCGTCTTCCGCGCGGTGACTCCCCAGTACAGCGCCATGCGCCGCACGATGTGCAGATGCGGGGTCAGCGCGAGCAGCTTCACCTTCGGGCGCAGCTCGCTGATCTGCTTCGCCGTGTACCCAGACTCGGTGAACGCAACGAGCACCGCGTCCTTCAGCCGATCGGCCGCCGAGACTGCCGCTGCCGCGACGCCCGTCGAGATGTCGTCGGTGAACGCGAACGGGCTCGGCCGCGGCACCACCCCCTTCTCGGTCTCTTCGACGATCGTCGCCATCACCCGCACCGCTTCCAGCGGGTACTTGCCCGCCGCCGTCTCGCCCGAGAGCATCACTGCGTCGGCACCATCGAGAATCGCGTTCGCCACGTCCGACACTTCGGCGCGCGTGGGGCGGATGTTCGTCACCATGCTCTCGAGCATCTCGGTCGCGACGATCACGATGCCGCCGCGCTCGTTGGTGCGCTTCACCATCCACTTCTGAATCGCCGGCAGCTTCTCCAACGGCATCTCGACGCCCAGATCCCCGCGCGCGACCATGATTCCGTCGGCGACTTCGGCGATCTCTTCCAGCGCTTCCACCGCCTGCGGCTTCTCGATCTTCGCGATCAGCGGCGTCTTCAGCTTCGCCACGTGTGCGCGCGCGCGATGAATGTCCGCCGCGGTGCGAACGAACGACAGCGCCACGTAGTCGACGCCGTTCTCCTGCCCGAACTTCAGATCCTCGATGTCCTTTCGAGTGATCGTCGGCACCGACACCGCGCAGCCCGGCAGGTTGAGGCCCTTGTGATCTTTCAACTTTCCGCCCACCTCGACGTCGCACAGCACGTCTTGCCCCTTCACCTGCAGCACCCGCAGCCGCACCCGGCCGTCGTCGAGCAGAATCGGATCCCCTGCCTTCACGTCTTTTGGCAGGCTCATCACCGGCGTCGGAATCAGCAGCTGCGTCCCGAGCACCTTGCGCGTCGTCACCGTCACGCGCTCGCCGTCGGCCACCACCGCCTGCCCACCCAGAAATTGCCCGAGGCGGATCTTCGGCCCCTGGATGTCCTGCAGAATCGCCACCTGGCGGCCCGTGCGATTCGCGACCTTTCGCACCCGCAGGATCCGCGCCCGGTGCTCGGCGTGCGTTCCGTGCGAAAAGTTCAGCCGCGCGACGTCCATGCCGCCCAGCACCAGCCCTTCGATGATCGCTTCGGAATCGGACGACGGGCCCAACGTGCAGATGATCCGCGCCTTTCGCATGGGCCGCGCAGCTTACATGTAGACGAACTGCGCAAAAGGCTCACCTTGACGGGGTGCGTCTGCGCTCTCTACGATTTTGACGCTTCAGATGGTTTGCTTCGAATTGTTTTGGTGCCACCCGGGGGGATCTCGCAGGTGATCGACTTGCGGACCGGAGGGCAGGGCTTGGGCGAAGACAACAGAAAATTCGGGCGGGTGCCCTCGCGTTTGCGTTGCTGGTGCGAAGGCGAAAACGTGACGGTCTATGCCCGAATTGGAAACCTCAGCGAGGGTGGTTTGTTCCTCCGAACCAGCACGCCTCTCGAGCGCGGCTCGCGAACCCTGGTCCGCTTCGGTGACACCAACATCCAGGCGGCCGCCGAAGTGGTATGGGCCCGCGGCGATGAAGGCGCTGAAGGGCCTCCGGGCATGGGGCTGATGTTCGTCGACGTCGACGACGGCCGCGCGCAGCAGATTCGTCAGCTGGTAGAAGTCGAGCAGAGCGCAGCCAAGAACGGCAAGAACGGGAGCTGACTTTGCGGATCGCGATCATTTCCGACATTCACTCGAACGTCGAAGCCCTCACCGAGGTGATGAAGGTCATCGATCACCAGAAGGTCGATCGCCTCGTCTCGCTGGGTGATGTCGTCGGCTACGGCGCCTCGCCCAACCCCTGCTGCGAGATGGTTCGCCAGAACGCCGAAGTCACGTTGCTCGGCAACCACGACGCCGCCGTCGCCGGCCGCATGGACTACTCGTTTTATTACGACGCTGCCCGCCACGCGCTCGACTGGTCGGCCAACGTGATCACCGAAGAGAACCTCGGCTGGTTGCGAAGCCTTCCGTACACCTACCGCATCGGCGACGTCGGCTTCAGCCACGGCTCACCCATCGAGCCCCGCAGCTATGAGTACATCTTCGCGCTCGAGCAGGCCCGAGAGCTGATGCCCCACGCGGTCGACCTGCCCGAAGTCACCTTCATCGGCCACAGCCACCTGTGCAAGGCGTTCGCGATCGGCAACGGCGAAGTGAACGATGTCGTCGCCCAGAAGTTCGGCATTCGCAAAGGCTACAAGTACATCATCTCGGTCGGCTCGGTCGGCCAGCCCCGCGACTACGACAACCGCGCGTGCTTCGTGATCTGCGACACCGATGCGCGAACCGTCGAGTACCTGCGCGTCGAGTACGACATCGAAGCGTCCGCCCAGCGCATCTTCGACGCCGATCTCGCGTTGAACTTCGGCAAGCGGCTCTTCCTCGGCGTTTGACGTGAAGGGGGTTAAGACGAGGGCCGCATGCAACGACCCCTCGTCCTCTTCTTTGCGCTGCTGACCCTCGCCGGTGGCTGCCGCAAGCCGCTGCCGTCGCCCGACTACGCAGAAGCCTCGAACCGCTACTCCACGTTGCTCGCCGTGCACGGCGACGACGCCTTCGCCCGCCCCGAGATGGACGAGCTCGTCGCGCAGCTGGGCCGTGTGCCTGAAAAGAGCCGCGACTTCGCCGCTGCCCAGGAGCTCACCGCGAAGATCGCCGCCGAACGCGTGCGGGTCGCCACCGCCAACAAAGTCGTCCCGGCCAGGCCCACCGCGCCCGTCGTCTTTCCCGCGTTCAACAACCCGCCTCCTGTCGAGCCGCAGGTCAACGTCGCCGTTGCGATCGATGCCGGAATGAACGAGCTCTTCCAGGGGGCCGACTTCGCCGCGCTGCAGGTGAAGTTTCCCGGCTGCATGACGTCCAGAGGCCAGGTCACGATGTTCGCAGCCGACGGGGGCACCACCGAAACCGAAGGCTTCGAGCTCAACGACAGCATCTCGTGCAAGAGCCGGCTGCCGACCTTTGCTTCCAGCAACGTGCTGCTCGTCGCGTCCGGAAAAGTCTTGTTCCAGATGCCAAAGGCAGCCCTCAACACGATCACCACGCTCGTCGATGGTGGTCCGGTACCCTGATGGAACCGCAGACTTTCA
>JAYUXE010000879.1:0-3643 GCA_043753165.1 Archangiaceae bacterium
TGCAACGCGGGTTACGCGTCAGTGGACGGCGGCTGCCCGATGGACCTGCCGCCCAGCTGCGCCGACCAGCACGGGGGTGACCCTTTCGAGCCCGACGAGTGTCCCGCGATCGCGACTCCCGTTTCGGCCACCGACTTGCCGCTGGTGGGCCACACCATCGAACCAGCCGGCGATGCAGACTGGTTCAAGCTGACCGCCGAAGCGAACCGCGTCTACAGCGCAACGGCGATCGGCACCAGCGACATGGCCCTCTACCTCGATGCCTACGCTGCGGACGCGTCGACCGTGATCGGCTTCGATCATCTCGGCACCTCGGCGCCGCTCGCGCGCTTCAAGGCATTGAAGGCAGGCACGCTCTACGTTCGCGTGCGAGCGGTGAAGACCAACGAGACGGGCGCCTACGCGCTCAAGGTCACTGACCTGGGGATTGACGATTACCCCGATACGGCACAGCTCGCGCCGCCGTTGTCCGTGGGAGCAGCCTTCGCCGGAGCGCTCCAGTTCCCGGGCGACCTCGACGTGGTGCAGGTGTCGCTGTTCGGCAGCCGGAAGTATGGGGTGGGGAACCATTTCGGAGACGGGGGCTTCTTACCGAGCCCCTACACCCTCGAGTTGTTGGCCGCCGATCGCGTCACCGTCTTGAGAAACGAGACGGGCGTGCTGAAGACCGTGCGGCCAGACGCAGGCGATTTCTACCTGCGCGTGAGCGGCGGTCCTTCATCGCTCACCGGCGGTTTTCAGTACGGCGTGATCGACCTCGGCCTCGATGACCACGGCGAATCGCCTGAGGAGGCCACGTTGATTGCTCCGACCGGGAACAATTTCGGAGCGTCCTTCGAACGGGGCGATGACCGCGACTACTTTGCCTTCGACGGCGTCGCTGGCCGCGCGTACCGGTTCGAGTGCTCCATGTCGGGTCCGTCTACCGTCCCGGTCTGGCTGTATGTGAACGGCCCGATTGGCTCTCCAGCGTTTCCCACGTATCAGGCGACGGGCCCCGTGTTCGTCGCCTTCAGAGCCACTTTGACGGGCCGCTACACCGTCGCGGTGCTCGAGAGCACGCTGACCCCAGAGCCCAATCTTCATTACTTCTGCCGGTTGCAGGACCTGGGCACGGACGACCACGGCGACGACGCGACGACGGCGACTGCGCTCGTCGTGAACGTCCCGTCGACCGGACGAATCAACAGCCCCGAGGACGCCGACTTCTTCAGAGTGTCGACGACTGCGGGACACATCTACCGGGCGAGCTGCGCCAGCAACCCGACCAGCGACTGCGAGATGCGCCTCTTGAGTGCAACGGGGGCTTATCTCGACTCATTGACCGGCTCCGGGTCCTTCGCCTGGGAAAGCGCCGGCGGCGGCGACTACTTCATCCGGATCAACCACCTCTTCCTCTCGTTTGACTACGCCGTTCGCGTCGACGACCTCGGGGTCGATGACCACGGCAACACCCTCAACACCGCGACCACCATCGTCCCCGGCCCTCTGTCTGTTTCCGGGAGCCTCGAGACGCGCACCGACGTCGACGTGTTCCGCTTTGCGGCGACTGCTTCCAACGTTTACCGATTCGTCTGCGTTCTTTCTGGCGGTCAATCATGTGCGGTGAAGCTGAAGGATGCGCTGGGTGCCGTTCTCGCGGAGTACCCGACCGGCGCAAACGTGCCTGTCGCGATCGAGGCATCCGCAGCGGCCACGTATTTCTTCGAGGTCACGGCCGGCATCGAGACCCCCTACACATGGCGGCTCGACAACGTCGGACCCGACGACTTCGGCGATGATGCTGCGACGGCGTCGCCCATCACCGCAGGAGCGGCGGTGACGGGAACGCTCGAAACCCCGCTGGACCTCGATGTCTTTTCTTTCAGCGCGGTCGCAGGCCGCATCTACCGTTTCACTTGCACGACCACCGCGCAGTACGCGCCGGCGCTGCGCATCTCGAACGCCGCAGGGACTGTGGTTGCCCCCTTCATTCCCGGCGCCCTGAGTCTTGGCACCGCCAGCTTCAAAGCTGCCGCCAGCGGCACCTTTACGGTCAAGCTTTCGACGCCTGCACTCTGGTCCGTCGCCACGTATTCCGTGTCGATGGAAGACCTCGGCCTCGATGATCACGGTGACACGGGCTCGACGGCGACCGCTTTGACACTGCCGACCTCTGCGACTGCCGCGGTGCTCGAGTTCCAGGGCGACACCGACTTCTTCTCGTTCGATGCCGTGGCAGGCCACGTGTACCGCTTCGACGTCTCGCCTGATCTGCCCGAGGTGCATCACGTCCTGCGCGACACGTTGGGGACGGTCATCGCCGGCACCAGCAGGGCGTCGTCGCAGGCGAAAGCGGCGCTGACGGGAAAGATGTACGCCGAGGTGTCGACCACCCTTCTCGCGAACACGCCTTATACCTACGCCGTGGTCGACCTGGGCCTCGAAGACCACGGCGACACGCCCATCACCGGCAAGCCCGTCACGCTCGGAACCCCAACCAGCGGCACCATCGACACCGAAACCGACGTCGACTTCTTCTCGGTCGTTCTCGCGGCGGGGGCGACACTGACGATCGCGCCGAGCACCGGCGCCTTGTTCGTGGTGACCACCGCGACGGGGCAACAGCTGAGCTTCGAAGCCGAAAACCCGGCGCCCTTCGTCGCGACGACTGCAGGCACCTACTTCGTCCGTGTTCGCGCGCTGTCCGCCAGCACCTACCCGCTCGCGTACGCGGTGCTGCTGCAGTAGCTGCGCAGCGAACTGCACGTTTGGGGCAGCCGCCTGCGCAGCCGCAACTCACGCTAAGTTGTTCCCGGCCACACCTCGGGGGAAATCCAAACTCATGTCGAATTCAATCTCGCGCGCCGCGCTCGGCCTTTTACTGCTTGCCGGTTGCTCGGGCCCTGCGCCCATCGACCCCCTCACGAAGGCGTGTGAAGGCGTGAAGTGCGGCAACGGCCGCTGCGTCCTCGACGGAACACGGCCCGCCTGCCTGTGTGACACGGGCTTCAAGGTCGACAACCTCGCGTGCGTGCCGGTGACGGCGCCGCCAGTCGACAAGTGCAAACCCAACCCGTGCCTGCAGTCGAACCGCACCGTCTGCACCGTGGTCGACAACGCGGCCGTCTGCGTCTGTGACCCCGGCACGTACGAGAAGAACGGCGGCTGCGTGCCGCTGACGAAGTGCTCGCCCAACCCGTGCACCGGGGCCAACCAGACCACCTGCACCATCGTCGCGAATGCGGCCGTCTGTTCGTGCAACGCCGGCCATGTTCCGCAGGGCACCGGCTGCAGCGTCGACACGGTGTTCAACTGCGACAACAAGCACACCGCCGAGCCCAGCGATGCGCTCGAGCCCGACGAGTGCCCCTCGCTCGCGGCCGGAATCTTCGCCGACGACACGCTGCAGACGGGGCGCACCATCAACCCCGCGGGCGATGCCGACTGGTACCAGCTGACCGCCGAGCCCAACCACGTCTACCGGGCGTCTGCGTCTTCGGCGGCCACGCTGCCGCTGTACGTCGATGTCTATTCTGCTGACGGCGTCAGCACGATTGGCTTCGACCACCTGGGCAGCTCAGAGCCGAAGGCGCACTTCAAAGCGCTGGTCGCCGGCACCGTCTACATCCGCGTCCGCGCTTTCCGCGCCAATGACACCGGC
>JAYUXE010000880.1:0-3641 GCA_043753165.1 Archangiaceae bacterium
ACCTTTCTGGACGTGGTCGCACGCGTCGTCGTGTCGACCAGCCTGCTCGATGGCGGCACCGTCGACATGAGTCGCCCCGTGACCATCAACCTCGCGGGCGAATCGTCGCCCGGACATCAAATCACCTCGGTTGCGCACGCTCCGGGTGGCGAGGCGACGCGCAACTTCCCGAACGTGAAGAACGGCGACATGAACCTCTTCGAGATCGGCGCCGAGAACAAGCCGACGCGCGGCAACTTCTCGATGGCGTTCGACACGAAGGGCGGCGATCTGGGGCAGGGCCGAACGCTGCTCGGCACCTTCGCCGTCTCGCGCACGAAGGACGCGGGGTTTGGCGACCCGCCGCCTCCGTAATCAGTTGAACTGAATCTTGATGGTCAGCGCCAGCATCTTGCCCTGCGTGCCGTTGAGCTCGTGGCGGTACGCGATGTCGACGCCGCTGCCTTCGCTGAAGTAGCCGAGCCCGAAGCCCAGGTGCTGGGTGTTGGTCATCTGGTCGTAGCTGTAGCCGGCGCGAATCGGAAACGTGTCGCCGGCCAGCCATTCGATTCCGCCCGAGACGGCGACGCGGGCCTGGCGCGGATCATTGAAGTCGGCCCGCACCTCGACCGTCGGGGTGAACTGGCCACCCAACAGGCTCGAGAGACCGAAGGCGAAGTAGCGGGGCACGTCATCGCTCCACACGCCGATGAGGTTGTGGCCCGAGACGCTCAGGCAAAGAAAATCCCACGGGCGGAAGATGAGGCCCGCCGACACGGTCATCGAGTTCGTGCTGTCGTAGTTCGTCACCACCTGGTGGCGAATCGCAAAGCCGATGTGAAACGACTGGCTCAGCGGGTACGCCGACGCGGCCGTGGTGAGCGCGGCAATTCGCCGGGTCGGCCCGTTGCCCAGGGTCACCATCTGGTAGACGACGCCCGCGGCGAGCTCGTTGGTGATGCTGTCGGACAACGCGATGCTGCCGTAGCCCCACTGGTGCTGAATGTCGTAGGCGCCCGAGAGCTCGAGCGTGTAGCGCTTGTAGAGGCTCAACGCCGCCGGGTTTCCGGTGATGGCTTCGGCGCCGTAGCCGAGCGCGCGATAGGCGCCGCCCATGCCGTAGTTCCGCGCGGCCATCACGTCCTGCAGGTTCGGGGGCTTCGCCTCGGTGGTCGTCTGCGCCGCGGCAGCCGTCGAAAACATGATGAGGCAAAGCGTGAATTTCATCAGGGGAGAACAGGCTTACTACGGCGGCGGAAGGTTCAAAGGAATCGGAGCGTTCAAAGGTATGTTCCGCGCCCCATGAGCGACTTCACCGACCAACCCCTCACGAAGGTCGTTGTTCCAGCCGCCGGGCTCGGCACGCGGTTTCTTCCTGCGACGAAGACGATTCCGAAGGAGATGCTGCCCATCGTCGACAAGCCGACGCTTCAGTACATCGTCGAGGAAGCGGTGGCTGCCGGGGTCAAGGATCTCATCCTCATCAATGGCCGCGGCAAGGGCGCGATCGACGACCACTTCGACGTCGCCTACGAGCTCGAGACCACGCTGGCCGAACGGAAGAAGACGTCGGAAGTCGAAATGCTGCAGAAGATTTCGAAGCTGGTGAACCTGTGCTCGGTTCGTCAGAAGCACCCGCTGGGCCTGGGCCACGCCGTGCTGTGCGCGAAGAGCCTCGTCGGCAACGTGCCGTTTGGCGTGATGCTCGGCGACGACATGATCGACAGCGAAGTGCCCGGCATCCTGCAGCTGTGGCGGTCGTTTCAGAAGCACCAGAAAGGGGTCATTGCCCTGATGGAAGTGCCGCCCTCGCAGACGCACCTCTACGGCATCGCGGCCGGCGAGATGATCGACGAGCGCACGATGAAGATTACGAAGATTGTCGAGAAGCCGAAGAGCAACCCGCCCAGCAACTTCGCCGTCATCGGCCGCTATGTGTTGCCGCCGTCCATCTTCGGCATGCTCGAGAAGACCGAGCGCGGCGTCGGCGGCGAGATTCAGCTCACCGACGCGCTCGCCACCCTGCAGAGCACCGACGGGCTGATGGGCTACCGCTTCGACGGCATTCGCCACGACGCAGGCGACAAGGTCGGCTACCTGGTCGCGAACATCGCGTTCGCGCTCAAGCGGCCCGAGCTGCGCGAAGGCCTGCTCGAGTACATGCGCAAGGCCGTCGCGGCAGAAGGCGGCTCGAAGTGATCGCCGGTTTCAAGGTCGCCGTCGCCGCGCTCGCCACCGCGTACCTGCTGCCGTCGTACAGCATCCTGAAGCGCATGACGAACGAGCGCGACGACCTGGGCCTCAACGCCATCAAGGTCGAAGGCAGCGCGACCATCGCGGCTTCCTCTGCCCGTGAGGTCGCCGCACTCATGGGCGTCGAATGGCAATCGGGCGAGCTGTCGCTGGCGTTCACCGGCTCGATTCGTTTCCCGGGTCGCTGCCGCCTCGAGCTGTCGTCCACCGAGAGCACGAAGACGCTGGTCGCGGTGTCGAGCAACGGGAAGAAGAAGGGTGAGGGCGGCGATTTTCCGGCGCTGCAGGTGGCGGTGGATCAAGTGTGCGGCCTGCTCGCGCTGCGGGCAGCGGGCGATGGCGAGTCGCGCGCGGCCGTCGAGAAGCATCTGACCGGTTTGAAGGTGAACTACCGCAACACGTCACTGGCGCGGTTCCGCGGCACGGCGGCGTACGTGCTGGGCGACACGACTGAAGGCGCGGCGCAGTTCTGGGTGTTCAAGGATTCGGCGAGCCTCAGCAAGCCGCCCTTCAACCCGGCGCGCATTCGCTTCACCGACGACAAGTCGACCGCCTGGGACGTGCACTTCTTCGACTTCGCGTCGCAGGCCACCGGCCAGGCGTTTCCGCGCCAGGTGCTGGTGAACAAGGGCACTGAGCCGGTGTTGCGCTTCACGGCACTGAAAGGTGACCTGAAGGCGAAGCTGGACGACGCCCTGTTTTAGGCGTTGGGTGGGTTGAGGCAGGGCCGGCTCTGTGGGAGCGTCGCACCGTGAATTCTCGCTGGCCTCTGATCGCGCTGCTGCTCGCCTTTGCTGCGTGCAAGCCCCCGGAACCCGAGCCCAGTGGGCCCGTCTGCGCGGCGACCACGGCGGATGCGGCCCCCTTCCGGATGCTGACCCGCGCCGAGCTCGATCGCACCCTGGCCGACCTCGTCGGCGATACCTCGCGGCCGGCCGCGGCCCGCCTGCCCAACGAGCCCCTCGTCTATGGGTTCGACAACAACTCGCGCCTTCACACCGCGAACGACACCTGGGTCGCCGCTTCGTTCGAGCTCGCCGAAGACGTCGCCCTTCGCGCGGTGAAAGACCGCAAGCCCATGCTCGTCACCTGCGCCACCTTCGACGCCGCGTGCGGCAACACCTTCGTCGAATCGTTCGGCCGCAAGGCGTTTCGCCGCGCGCTCAAAGCGGAAGAGCTCGCCGCCTTCAAGAAATTCTTCGCCAACGCGTTTGCGAAGGAAGGCTTCGATGCGGCGCTCGAGCAGACGCTGACGGTCTTCCTGCAGTCGCCGCAGTTTCTGTACCGCCCCGAAGTCGGCCTTCGCGCAATCGTCCCTGGCTCTCCGGCGCAGCTCGAGCCGTCTGAGCTCGCCTCGAAGCTGTCGTACTTCCTCTGGGGCTCGATGCCCGATGAAGCGCTGCTGGCCG
>JAYUXE010000881.1:0-3633 GCA_043753165.1 Archangiaceae bacterium
ACGGCGGCGATGTCGAGGTCCCCTTTCCCGGCCGAACGGGCGACGTTGTACGTCTCGCGCAGACTCGCGGCCGTGGGGGTCGGCACCTTCTCTTTCGCAGCGCTCTCGAGAAAGAGGCCCAGGTCTTTGTGCATCAGGTCGATCGAGAAGTGCGTCGCGAAGTCGCGGTCGAGAATCGCCTTCCCCTTGAAGTCGAAGTACGGCGAACGGAAGCCCGACGCGGCGATGACCTCGAGCAGCTTCCGCACGTCGACGCCCGCCTTCTGGGTCAACAGCATCCCTTCCGACAGCGCCTGCAGCATCGCGGCGATGAGCACGTTGCCGGCGAGCTTCACCTGGGTGGCGGCTCCTACCGGGCCGCAGTGAATCGCCTTCTCGCCCACCGCCTCGAAGATGGGTTTGCACCGCGCGAACGTCTGCGGCGAACAGCCCGTCATGATGACCAGCGTCCCCTTTTCGGCCCCGTTCTTCGAGCCGGTCACCGGGGCTTCCGCGAAGTCGACGCCGCGCGCGCCGAAGTCGGCCTCGAGCTGCTTCGTGAGCTCGCCCGACACCGTGCTGAAGTCGATGAACAGCTGTCCCTTCTTCGCCCCCGACAGCAGGCCGTTGGCTCCCAGCGCCACGTCGCGCAGCGCCGCCGGATCCGCCACGCACGTGCAGAACGCGTCGACCTCGGCGGCCAGCGCGCGGGGCGTCGCGGCGGGAATCACTCCGGCCCCGGCAAGCTCGGCGATTCGCGCCGGCGTCCGGTTCCAGGCGTGCACCGTGAAGCCTTTCGCGGCCAGGTTCTTCGCCATCCGGCTGCCCATCAACCCAAGCCCCAGGAAACCGATTTTCTTCATTGGTGGGGCTTCCCATATGGTGGCGGGGCATGAAGTTTCCACTCCTCAAGTTGTTGCGCCGGGAAAACTCGACCGCCGCGCGGCGTGAACGGCAGGACCAGATTGAACGCGTCTTCACCGAGAGCCTGCGGGTGCTGTCGACGATGCTGAAGACCGCGGCCGACGACCTCGAACGCAAACGCCTCGAACGGTCGGGCTACGAAGCGCAGGACAAGTTCCTCAAGCGCGACGACACCAAGAGCTAGGTGCTGTTCTACCGCGCCTTCCGCGCCGTCATCTCTCTGCTGCTCGGGCTCTTCTACCGGCTCGAGCCCATCGCCGACCCCTCGCGCGGGCTGCTGCTCGACGGCCCCGTCATCTACGTCGGCAATCATCCCAACGGGCTCGTCGACCCGGGGCTGATGTTCGCGAAGACGAAGCGCCACGTCACGTTCCTCGCCAAGGCGCCGCTGTTCAAGATTCCCGTGCTCGGGACGATGCTGAAGGCAATGCAGGCGCTGCCCGTGTTTCGCCGCCAGGACAACGCGGACACGACGAAGAACGAAGGCACGCTGACCGCGAGCGTCGAGGCGCTGCTTGAGGGGCGGGCGATCACCCTGTTCCCCGAAGGCAAGAGCCACTCGGAGCCGCAGCTGTCGGAATTGAAGACCGGCTGCGCACGCATCGCCCTCGAGGCCGTGCGCCAGGGGTCGAAAGTTCAAATCGTCCCGGTCGGCCTCAATTACCGCGAGAAAGACCGCTTCCGTTCGCAGGTGCGCATCGAGGTCGGCGCTGCAATCGATGCGGCGGCCTTCGCGCCCGCCGCAGGTGAAGACGCGTTCGACGCGGCGCGCCGTCTCACGCAAGCCATCGCCGATGCGTTGCGCGCGGTGACGTTGAACCTCGAGCAGTGGGAAGACCTGCCGCTGATTGAAACCGCTGAGTCGCTGTACGCGCTGAAGGTGGGCGGTGAAGCGCGCGACTCGGATCGTCTGCGCGCCTTTGCAAAGGGCGTGCAGTTGCTGCGCGCCGAACAGCCCGAACGCTTCGAGCGCCTCAAGACCGACGTGCTCTCGTTTCAAGCCCGCCTGGGCGTCGTCGACGCGCATGCGAAAGAGCTGACCTACGCGTATCGCCCCGCGACGGTCGCGTGGTTCGTGCTGAGGAATTGCCTCTGGCTCGCCGGCCTGCCGCTGGTCGCCCTCGGCATGGCGCTGTTCGCGATTCCGTACTTCATCCCCCTGGCGGTGGTGAAGGCGACGAAGCCCGAGGCGGACATCGAGGCGACGTTCAAGGTGCTGACGCTGCTGGTGCTCGCTCCGTTCTGGTGGGCGCTGCTCACGGTGCTGGCGTGGACGCAGCTGTCACCGGCGTTCGGCGTCATCACCTTCTTCGCGACGCTGCCGTTGGCGTGGTTCACGCGCGTGTTTCTCGAGCGCCGGGCCGATGCGTTGCGCGACGTGCGGCTCTTCCTGGTGCTGGGAAGCCGCCGGCGGCTGAAAGCCAGGCTCGTCGCGGAAGGCGATGCGATCGCCGCGCAGCTCGACGGGCTCGCCACCGAGCTGGGTCCGCGGCTAACGGCTTAAGGCGTACAGCGCGGGTCCTGCCCCGGAATGCACGGCGGCTCGGAGACCTGCGCCAGCGCGGTGAACTCGTACTCCCACCGCACCTTCGGAGGCTCGTACGGCTGCTTCTTCACGACGGGTTGGGCTGTAGGCGTTGGAGTCAAGGAAGAGGAATCGGGAAGGCGCAGAGCCGACCATCTGCGGTGCCCACGTGAAGTCGACTGACGGTCTTGTCGAGCGTCGGGAAACCAACGAACAGCGGAGCGACCGTCGACACCACGTACGTCTTGTCGACGCCGCCGTCATTGAAATCAATCTGGCGCAGGGTGCCATCGCTGCTGCCCGCGAAGATCTTCGAGGTGGAATAGTCGACCGTGGCGCCCGAGGGAATGCCGATGCCCGTGCGTGCCCACTGCTGCGTCACCGTCGCGCCTGAGATGGTGTAACGGTGAATCGCTCCGCTCGACATCGACGCGATGAAGCCACCGCCGGTGGGGAAGAGCCAGCTCGACGTCGAGCCGCCCAGGTTGGTCGTCCACACCTGCGTCTCGGTCGCGAGGGTGATGCCATAGGCGACGCCGGCGGCCGTCACCGTGACGGCCGTTTCCGCTTTGCCCGCGACGAAGTCGAAGTTCACGCCGTAGTCGAGCGTCGCGCCAACGAGTTGCGAGGACGTCTGGACGCCGGTCACCGAGTTGAGGATTCGCAGCCCGTTGTGCGCGCCGACGTAGAGGCGGTTGCGTTCGTAGTCGACGGCCATGCCGCCACCGATGAAGTCGAGGTTGCCGGGTTGGTAGGTCCACACCACGGTGCCATCTCGCGACGACAGGGCGTAGACCTTGTTCGTGGTGTTGCTGGCGTTGCGCGTGCCGACGAAGATGAGATCGCGATTGGGATGGGCGGCCACGAAGGCCTGGCCTCCGGTGAAGGTTCCGACGTAGGCCCTGAGCTGTGCGACCGGTTGGGCCTGGATGCGCTCGCCAAGCACGGGGCTGGTCCACACGACTGCGCCCGTCACCGGGTTGATCGCCGTCACCCGGCCAGAGAAATCGCCGGTGATGAGCAGCTCTCCAATCTGGGTGGGCACGTACAGCGGCCGGCTCTGCGTCGTGCCGGCCAGCTGCACCGGACGCCAACGCTCGTTGCCATCGGTCGCGGGGGTTCCGGGCGTGGTGATGTTCGCCGTCACCGAGCCCGAGCCGTTGGACGTGTAGACGGCCGTGCCCAGGCTGGTGACGGGCTGGGTC
>JAYUXE010000882.1:0-8388 GCA_043753165.1 Archangiaceae bacterium
GGCCGGTAGCGTTCAGACGGGCTCTCGTCGCTGAAGACCGCGCGAAGGCTGAAGAGGCCCTGTAAGTCGACCGCGCGCTGAACGAGCGCAGAGGGGCGACGGTCTTCGGGGCTGCCGGGCGCATGGCAGGTGCTGCAGGCGTTGATCTTGGCGAGCCGCGCTCCGGCGGCCCGGCGCAGGTCAGTGCTCGCCGGCCCGCGCAGGCGGCCCTGGACCACGAGGTCGGCCAACGCCTCGCCGGCCCGCGCGTCTTCTGCGGCGCCGCACGCCCACGCGATTCCTTCGAGGGTTCCATCGGCGGCGGGCCGCAGCACGGAACACGCAAGTCCCTGCGGCGTCCATTCGAACTGCCGAACGTCCAGCACCCGCCAACGCTCACCCACCGCAGCGTCACGCGAAGCGCCAACGGCCGCGTCGAGCTCGGCCCGGACAGCGACCGAGCCCGGCGGTAACACCGCGGTCAGCATGCCGTCGGGCTCGAGCGCCATCGCCAGCCCCGCATCGGGCACGCGCAGCTGCACCGAGATGCGCGACGCGCCGTCGGCCGACGTGGGGGGCCGCACGGGGGTGACGACCTCGATGAAGCCTGCCCGTTGCCACTGCAGTGGGTCTGCCGAGCCCTGGATCCACCGGAGGCCCGCAGGAAGCGCGGGAGACGCCGCGGGCCTGCACCCGGGAAGCAGCAGGGCCAGGACCAGCAGTCGCGCGTTCATCCGTCGAGCCACACGGTGAGGTCGAGGCGCTGGGCCTGCGAGAGCAACCCCAGCGCGTGCAGGTGGTCGGCCTCTTGCTGCGCCAGACCGCGGGGCACCTCTGGAAGGTCAGCAGACCAGCTGCGGTCTTCGAGCACCTGCAGCACGACCAACGCGGCGATCGACGGCTCGAGGACGACCAGTGCCGCAGTCTCGCGGCTCGTGCCGATGAGACACGTCTCGGGCTCCTTGACGGGCCGACCCGACGCCCGGCCTTCGGCTTCGACCTGCCGCGAGAAGTCGCGAACCCGATGGGTGTAGTGGCGCACCGCCAGGCGCGCCGGGTCGCTTGCCCGCGCATGAAGGACCTGGTGGCGCGTCCAGGCGTAGTCGACCAGCTCGATGAGCTCGGCGGTCACCGATTGGGATTCGAGAAATTGGCCGAAGTGCTCGGCCGCGCGCGCTGGGCTCCAGTGCGACGGGGGGTGCTGACGAAGAAAGGCCTCTCGCAGCTTCGCGAAGCGGCCGCGGCGTGGAGTGTCGGCGGCGACCTTCGCAGCGACGTAGAACTCGTCGAGCACCGCCCACTGCTGGCGGGCGACCAGGGTCGCGTAGAGGCCGAGCCGCTGGGTGCCCGAGTCAGAACGCCCCAGCACGGCTTCGACCTCGCTGGCAGAGCGGCGGCCCTCGAGCATCGCCGCCATCTGCAGGAAGAAGACGTCGAGCGGCACGGGCTTCATGCGTGGCGTTCCATCAGCGCGCGCGCTTTGTCGGCTTGATCGAGCACCGCGTCCAGCGAAGGGATGTGCTGGTCCCACTCGATCAACGTCGGAATCGGGCCGCACTTCTTCAGCGTCAGGGCGTAGAGGCCCCAGACGGCGGCGCTCACCGGGGCCGCGTGGGTGTCGAGCAGCAGGCTGCCCTCTCGGGTGTGGCCGGCGAGGTGAATCTGTCGAACGTGCTCGAGGGGAAACTGCTCCAGCAGGGCTTCGGGGTCGCGCCCGTGGTTCACCGCGTTCACGTAGAGGTTGTTGAGGTCGAGCAGCAACCCGATGTCGGCGCCGCGCGCGACCCGCCCGAGAAATGCCGCCTCGTCCATCGACGAACCGGGCATCTGGGCGTAGGTGGTGATGTTCTCGAGAATCAGCGGGCGCCGTGCCGCGCGCTGCGCAGCCGTGGCGTTGCGAATCACCCGGGCCACCGCTTCTTCGTGCCGCGGCAGCGGAAGCAGGTCGAACCAGGTCCGCCCGTCGATTGACGAGTAGCAGAGGTGGTCGCTGAACCAGGGCGGGTCGACCAGGTCGAGAAACGCGCCCAGGCCGTCGAGGTAGCCGGCCGGCGCGTCGCTGCCCACCGAGAGGCCGACCCCATGCGGAATCAGCGGCCATCGCCCACGAAACCGTTCGAGCATCGCCGCCGGCCTGCCAGCGAGCCCGAGGAAGTTTTCGGTGATGACTTCAAGCCAGTCGACGCGCCGTCGCGTGGCGAGCAGCGCGTCGAAGAATTGCCGACGAAGCCCGATGCCCACCCCGTGGACGGCGCGCAAAGGGTTCAGGGAACCTGGGTGTAGACGAAGTCGCGGCCCGAGTGGGCTGCGTCGCTGCCGGCGCCCTGGTGGCAACCGGTGCAGACGGTGGTTTCGTTGCCCGCCTTGTTGCCTTTTCCGTTCGCAATCAGCATCCCGTCGTTCTTTTCGTACCAGTACCAGCTGGCCCCCATCGAAGCGCCGGCTGCGATTTTCAACCCGTAGGCGTAGCCGGTGATCGCGGTGCCGCCGTCAGTCGCAATCAGCTCTTTCACGCTCGCAGCGCCCACGGGGTAGTTCCCGGCCGAGGTGGTGGTCAGCTTGCTGTTGTTGCAGATGCGGTTTCGACCGTGCGGCGATGGGGATCTGGCGGCGTGCCCGTCGACCTCGCACTTCCACGTCTTGTAGTGCCCCTTCGCAAGCCACGCAGCCGCCTCGGCGTCGGTGCCCATCGGAGGCGTCTGCGCATCGCCCATCGCCGGGCAGCCCGCATCGGCGGAAGGGCAGCCCGCGTCGGCGGCCGGGCAGCCCGCCGGACACCCTGCGTCCTTGCCCGGAATCGGGCCGCCGGCAGAGCCGCAGCCGACCATCGCGAGTGAACCAACGACGGCTGCGTTCTTCAGAAGGGACTTCAGGTTCTTCAACATGGGATTTCCTGGGGGAGAGAGAAAAAGAGCGCGTCGCCGCGCGCACCCGTACTCTTTTAGGAACGTCGTCGTTACCCGCAGGCTGTGCGAGAAAGCTGAAGGGGTATTGTCAAAACCTGATGAACCTCGATCGCCTTCAACAGGTCGCGCGCGTCTGGGATTGGCTCCCCGCGTTCCGTGCGGCAGCAGAGTACGAGAGCCTGCAGCGCGCAGGGCTTGCCCTGGGGGTGAGCCCGTCGGCGCTGTCTCGGTCGATCAAGCTGCTGGAAGACGCGCTCGGGGCCGCAGTCTTCGTGCGCAGCCCCACCGGCCTTTCGCTGACGCCGCTGGGGGACGTGCTGTTGGCGGCGACGCGCGGCGCGATGCGGCGACTCCATGACGCCCTGCCCGAGTCGGCCCCCAACCGGCTACGGGGTGGCGCAGTGGGGCCCGCGTTGGTGCGACTGCTCTGCGAGGCCGCACCCGAAATCGTGCCGGGCTGGCCGCTGACACTGCTCGAGGTCACCCGGCATGAGGCCGGCGACCTGCTGCGGCGCGGTGACCTCGATGTCGCGCTGACCCACGGCCCGCTCGATGGGGCCGGCCTGTCGTCTGTCGCCCTGCCGTCGCTCGAGATGGTCGTTGCGGGCGCGGTGAATGGCGCGGTCGACCGCGTGGGCTGCGTGAACGGCGATGACCTCGCATGGCCCCAGCCCTTCGTCACCGCGCCCACCTTCGACCAGCTGGTGTCGGTCGCCCAGCGTCTCGAAATCGCCGCTTTCTTGCCGCTGCGTTTCGTGCCGGAAGGCTGGAAGGTGTTCGAGCGCCGACCCCCGGTGGCTGTTCAGTTCGTCACCCGCGAATATTCGAGCTCGCTGCCCGGCTTCCTGCCGGCGCTTCGCGAATGCCTGGCCAGAAGCCTGACAGGAAGCGGCTGAGGCCTTGCGCCCCAGCGGCGGCTGACGGATGACTGCCTGCGATGTGGCGGCTGATTGTTTTGTTGGCGTTGTGCCTCGCCGGTTGTGACCGGCCGGTGGTCGTGCCTCCGCCCCCGCCAGTGGACGCGGGCTGCAGAAACGAAGCGACGCAACCCTCGCCGCTGCGGCGCCTGACGCGGGCCGAGTACGACGCGACCATCGCCGACCTGCTGCACGACGCGTCGGCGCCGGCGCGCGCGTTTCCACCGGACGAAGAGTCTCAAGGCTTCGACAACTTCGCCGACACGCAGATCGTCTCGCCGCTGCTCGCCGAGAAGTACCTGTCGGCCGCAGAGCTGCTGGCTGAAAAGTTGGATCCCATCGCGCTGGCCGGGTGCAGCGCGGCGAACGAAGCGACGTGCCTGACGAAGCTGCTCGAAGGCTTCGGCCGCCGCGCCTTTCGCCGCCCGCTGACGCCCGACGAGACTGCGCGCTTCACCACCACCTTCACCGCGCTGCGCGCCGACGACGACCTCGCCACTTGCCTGCGGGGTGTCATCACCGTGCTCCTGCAGTCGCCGCAATTTCTCTACCGCTCCGAGAGCAACCCGCTCACCCCGTTCGAGCTCGCCTCGCGGCTGTCGTACTTCCTCTGGGGCTCGCAGCCGGACGACGCGCTGCTCGACGCCGCGCAGAACGGAAGCCTGAACCTCGAAGCCCAGGCCCGGCGAATGCTCGCCGACCCGAAAGCGCATGACGTCGTGAAACGTTTTCATCTGCAGTGGCTCGGCGTCGAGAACCTGACCTCGCGTACGAAAGAGGACGCGGCGTTCGCTGGGCTCGCGGCGGCGATGGTCGAAGAGACCGCGCGCCTGGCCGAGTGGACGGTGTTCGATGGCAACGGCGATGCGCGGCGCCTCTTCGACGGCCACACCACGTTCCTGAACGAACCGCTGGCGACCCACTACGGGTTGGTGGGGTTCGAAGGTGACGGCTTCGTCAAAGCAGACACGGATCGCACTGCCCGCACCGGCGTGTTGACGCAGGGCTCGGTGCTGTCGGCGTGGTCGAAGTACGACCAGTCGTCGCCGGTGCTGCGCGGGAAGCTCGTGCGCGAACGGTTCCTGTGCACGACGCCCCCGCCGCCGCCGGGGGACATCGTGACGATGCTGGGGGTTCCGGATGCGGGGACGACGCGCGCCCGATTCGCCGCGCACGTGACGAACCCGAGCTGCAATGGCTGCCACCAGCTGATGGACCCGATTGGCTTCGGGCTCGAGAAGTACGACGCGACGGGCGCGTACCGGCCGCTGGAAAACGGCGTCGCCCTCGACACGAAAGGCGAAGTGATTCTGGGCGGCGACCTCGACGGCAACTTCGACGGAGCGCTCGAGCTGAGCTCGCGCCTCGCCAACAGCCGCGACGTGAAGAACTGCCTCGCGCGCCAGTGGTTCCGTTTCGCATTCGGCCGCGCCGAGACTTCTGGCGACGGCTGCAGCGTGCAGCAGGCGCAGACTGCGTTCGAGACCAGCGGCTGGAACACGCGCGAGCTGCTCATCGCCCTCACCCAGACCGACGCCTTCCGCCGGAGCGTCCGATGAACCTTTCTCGCCGCACGCTGCTGCGCGCGACGACAGGGGCCGCCTTCGCCCTGCCCTGGCTCGAGGCGCTGGGCCAGGCCGCGACGCCGAAGCGCCTGGTGTTGATGTTCTCGCCCAATGGCACCGTGTACCCGCGGTGGGCTTCGACGCAGACGGCCGCCGGCCTGCAGCTGTCGCCGATTCTCGCGCCGCTCGAGCCGCACAAGTCGAAGCTGCTGGTGCTCGGAAACCTCGACGTGAAGAGCGCCGAGCACGGCCCGGGCGATGGGCACGGAAAAGGCATCGGCCATCTGTGGACGGGAACCGAGATGTGGGGCGCCGACGCGCCGGGCAGCGTGTGGTGGGCGGGAGGGCCGTCGATCGATCAAGTCGCCGCCGACACGATTGGCCTCACGACCCGGCTGAAGTCCGTCGAGCTTGGCGTGCAGGTGCAGGCCTCGAAGGTGTGGGATCGCATGAGCTACCGCGCGTCGGCCCAGCCGCTGCCACCCGAGCTCAACCCGCGCGTCGCGTTCGACCGCTTGTTCGGCCCCATCGACAACGACCCCGTGGCTTCCGCCCGCCGCCGCGCGCGCCGCAAGTCCGTGCTCGATGGCGCGCTGGCCGAGATGAAGGCGATGCAGCCGAAGGTCAGCGGCTCCGACCGCGCCCGCCTCGACGCGCACTTCACTGCGCTGCGCGACCTCGAACGGCGCATCGACGCCTCGGCGTTGCCCACTGCGTCCTGCCAGCGGCCGCTGATGCTGTTCGAGCCGACCACGTTCGAAGAGCTGGGCCAGGCGCAGATGGACTTGGTGGCGATGGCGCTCGCGTGTGACCTGACGCGGGTCGCGAGCCTGCAGTACTCGTCGGCGACGAGCATGGTGGTGTTCGGCTGGCTCGGCTGCACGGAAGACCACCACGAGCTCTCGCACCGCCCCGACTCGGACGCCGCGGCGAGGGCGCAGCTCGAGAAGATTCACCACTGGTACGTGAAGCAGTTCGCCTACCTGGTCGAACGGCTCGAGACGCTGGGCATGCTCGACCACACCACCGTCGTCTGGGGCAACGAGCTCGGCAAAGGCAACAACCACTCGCACACGCAGGTGCCATTCGTCGTCGCAGGCGGCTCGCTGGGCACGGGCCGCTTCGTCGACTGCAAGGGCGCGGCGCACAATGACCTGCTCGTCTCGGTGCTCAACTCGGTCGGCGTACCCGCGACGACGTTCGGAAATCCTGCCTACTGCAACGGGCCGCTGGTCATTTGAACGGCTCGTCGCGCACGGGCAGCTTGATGGCGCCGGGCAATTCGTAGTGCCACCATTCCATCGGGTTGCGCTTGAAGCCGGCGGATTCCATCGCCTCGAGCAGCACGGCGCGGTTCGCACGAGAGGTCGCGGTGCCACCGTCGTACTTGTGGTGCGCGGCCTTCGTGAAGTTGTCGTACGGCGTCGGCATCTCGACCGCGCCACCCTCGGCCGTCGCCAGCGTGAGGTCGACCGCCGCGCCACGGTTGTGAAGGCTCGCGCCCTTGTTCGGGTCGGCGACGTAGCCGGGCTTCGGGAACACCTTCCACAGCTCGAACTGCACCGACAGCGGGCGGTAGCAGTCGTAGACCTTCAGGCGGAAACCCTTTGCCTTCAGCGACTTTGCGGCGGCGGCGAGCTTGTCGGCGGCCGACTGCAGCAACAGGCACCGCGCGCTGTCCGGGTAGACCTTCTGCTTCATGAAGTTGTCGGCCGTCGCGTACCGCAGGTCGACGACCAGGTCGGGCACCGCGGCAACCGCCTCGACGAGAGGCTCGGGCGCAGCGGCCAGAAAGAAGAGGACAGGAAGCATCGAAAGGTTCAACGCACGTAGCGGGTCGGATCATTCACTTTCGCGTCCGCGAAACCCTTCTTTCTCAGCAGGCAGCTGTCGCAGCGGCCGCACGCGAGCTCGCCCACCGGGTCGTAGCAGCTGTGCGTCAGCGAGTAGTCGATGCCCGCCGCCACGCCCGCACGAATGATGTCGGCCTTCGTCATGCCGGACAGCGGCGTGTGAATCTTGAACGCCGCCCCTTCGACGCCGGCCTTCGTCGCCAGCTGCGCCATCGTCTCGAACGCGCGGATGAACTCGGGGCGGCAGTCGGGGTAGCCGCTGTAGTCGACCGCGTTCACCCCGATGAAAATGTCGGTCGCGTTCACGACTTCGGCGAGGCCGAGCGCGAGAGAAAGGAAGACGCTGTTCCGCGCAGGGACGTACGTCGAAGGAATCGCGCCGGCCATCGACGACGCGTCGCGGTCTTTGGGCACGTCGATGTCAGCGGTCAACGCGCTGCCGCCAATCTCACGCAGTGACAGCGAGACCACGCGGAAGTCCTTCACGCCCATCGCCGTCGCCACCGCCCGCGCCCGCTGCAGCTCGACGCTGTGGCGCTGGCCGTACGAAATCGCCAGACACACCGGCTCGAACCCCTGCTGCTTCGCGAGCGCGAGACACGTCGTCGAGTCGAGACCACCGGACAACAACACCACCGCGGGCTTGCTCACTGGCGTTCTCCGACGAGGCGGTACTTGAGCAGGCACGAGCACAGCGGGTCGCACGGGCCGGTGCCGCTGATTTCTTCGAACAACGTTCCGCACGCGCGCACCGAGTCGAAGCCCGTCGCCGTGCTGCCGGGCAACCGCACGCCCGCGTCTGCCTGCGGCACGCCCCCAGCCAGCGCATCGGCCGGACACTTGTCACCCAGCGCCGAGCTCTGCGATTGCGACAGCAGCGCGACCGCAATCGTCTCGGTCACCTTCATGTCGCAGCCGCACTGCCCGCCATCGGGAAGAAAGAAGGTGCGGGGCGAAGCCAGGCTCGACGATGCGACCTGCCCGTCGAAGCCTGCGTCGCGCGAGATGCCGTTGAGCGTGAGGAACATGCCGCCACCGTCGCGGTTGCGCGAGAAGGTGCCGGTGAAGCCGAACGCATTGGGTGGCAGGTCGGGCAGGCCGCACATCAAGTTCTGCGGCTCGGCGATGAACGCGTACTGGCCCATGTTTTCGTTGCCGGGCAGCGGAT
>JAYUXE010000883.1:0-8387 GCA_043753165.1 Archangiaceae bacterium
AAATAAATCATCAGCGGGTAGCCCGCGGCCGGCATCGGCGACTTCGGAATCGTCAGCGCCAGGCGCATCTGCTGCTGACCCACGCGCTTCGGCGTCCCCGCGTCGTCGTACTGAATGCGCCCCAGGCCCGGGCGGTCGCCCGACTGAATCTGCGGCACCGTGTAGAGCCCCGACACCCACTGGTAGCTCTGGAAATTGTCCTCGAGCTTCCACGGCGCATCGACCTTCGGGGCCGGTTCCTTCTCGACCCAGTCGGCCAACTTCACCAGCGTCGCCGACGGGTCGAACGTCTTGAACACCGTGGCCCCGACGACCTTCGAGAGCTCGCGCTTCTCTTTCGCGAGCCACACGCGCAGCGGCTCGAACGAATCCATCGCCGCCTCGTCCGCCCCAGAAGCCTTCGTGAGCGCGTTGTGAAACGACAGCGATCTGCCCAGCGGCTTGCCCGCGGCGTCCTTCACCGCGTCGGTCACCACCACCGCGTACGTCGTCAGCGGCCGGCGCACGTGGCCATAGACCGGAATCACCTCGAGCAGGTTGGCGGGCGAGAGCCCTTCGGCGGCCGCATTGAAGCTGACATTCACCGGCAGGCGCTTGCCGTAGTCGGGGGACGCGGCGTCGACGTCGACGAGGTACACGCTCGCGTCCGCATTCAGCGACTGCGCCGCGGTGGGAAACGTCGCCGGGTCGACCGTGCCGCTGGTGGTGAAGAAGATGCCGGACGTCACGCCCCAGCCCGTGAGCCGCGCCTCGGCCGCCTTGAGCCACATGTCGACGAGCGCAGAACGTTTGCCGGGGTAGCGTTCGAGGTTGAAGCTGCCGTCGGCCTGGCGGCGCAGGTCAGACGGAAAGGGCAGCGCCCAGAAGTTGGTGGTGTCGGGCTCGAAGGTGACCTTCGTGTCGCGAGAGACGAACGCGTCGCCGCCACCGCAGGCCGCCAACGAGATGAAAATTCCGAGTGCGCATCGGCTCATGGGGAAGCCCTATACCGCACGCGCCGCACGCCCGCAGGTTGGCACTGCAAACCCGCGCGGCGCTTGAGATTCGGAGGTGAGGCTGCCTATCTGCGGCGCATGGCCGACAACTTCATCTTCACCATGCAGGACCTCCGCAAGGTGAAGGGCGGAAAAGAGATTCTCAAGGGCATCTGGCTGTCGTTCTTCCCGGGCGCGAAGATTGGCGTCATCGGGCCGAACGGCTCGGGCAAGTCGACGCTGCTGCGAATCATGGCGGGGCTCGACAACGAGTTCATGGGCACGGCGCGGCCGGACCCGAAGGTGCGGGTGGGCTTCCTGCAGCAAGAGCCGCAGCTGGACCCGACGTTGGACGTGAAGGGCAACGTCGAGCTCGGCGTGAAGCCGGTGATGGACCTGTTGAAGCGCTTCAACGAAGTGTCAGACGCGATGGGGCAACCCGACGCCGACTTCGACAAGCTGCTGGCCGAGCAGGCGAAGCTGCAGGACAAGATTGACGCGACGGGCGGCTGGGAAATCGAACGCAAGCTCGAGATTGCGATGGATGCGCTGCGGTGTCCTCCGGGCGACGCGAAGGTCGACAAGCTGTCGGGCGGTGAAAAGCGGCGCGTGGCGCTGTGCCGGATTCTCCTCGAGAAGCCCGACCTGTTGCTGCTGGACGAGCCGACGAACCACCTCGACGCCGAGTCCGTCGCGTGGCTCGAGCAGCACCTGAAGGAATACCCGGGCACGGTCGTTTCCATCACCCACGACCGCTACTTCCTCGACAACGTCGCCGGCTGGATTCTCGAGCTCGACAAGGGCGAGGGCGTTCCGTGGAAGGGCAACTACAGCAGCTGGCTCGACCAGAAGCAGAAGCGGCTGCAGCAGGAAGAAAAGACCGAGTCGTCGCGGCAGAAGTTCCTCTCGCGCGAGCTGGCGTGGGCGAATTCGTCGCAGAAGGCGCGGCAGGCGAAGGGCAAGGCGCGTCTGTCGCGCTACGAGGAAATGGTCGAGCAGCAGGCGCGCGAGTCGAAGCGCGAGGGCACGGGCGAAATCTACATTCCGCCGGGACCCAAGCTGGGCGGCCTCGTCATCGAGGTGAAGAACCTGCGCAAGAGCTTCGGTGACCGCCTGCTGGTCGACGAGCTCAGCTTCAAGCTTCCGCCCAACGGCATCGTCGGCGTCATCGGCCCCAACGGCGCCGGCAAGACGACGTTGTTCCGCATGCTGCTCGGGCTCGAGAAGCCGGACTCGGGCGAGCTGAAAATCGGAGAGACGGTGAAGATTGCGTACGTCGACCAGTCGCGCGACGCGCTGAATGGCGACAACTCGGTCTTCACCGAAGTCTCTGGCGGGCTCGACCAGCTCGACCTGGGCGGCCGCATCGTGCAGGCGCGCGCGTACCTCGCGGGCTTCGCGTTCAAGGGGGCCGACCAGCAGAAGCGCGTGAAGGACCTTTCGGGCGGCGAGCGCAACCGCGTCCACCTCGCCAAGCTGCTCAAAGAGAACGGCAACCTGCTGCTGCTGGACGAGCCGACCAACGACCTCGACGTCGAGACGCTGCGAAGCCTCGAAGAAGGGCTCGAAGGGTTCGCCGGCTGCGCGGTCATCATCAGCCACGACCGCTGGTTCCTCGACCGCGTCGCGACGCACATCCTCGCGTTCGAAGGCGACAGCAAGGCGTTCTGGTTCGAAGGGAACTTCCAGGACTACGAGGAAGACAAGAAGAAGCGGCTGGGCGCGGATGCGCTGATGCCGAAGCGAATCAAGTATCGCCCGCTGGTACGCAAGTAATGGCGAAGGAGAAGAGCGTCACCGTCGCCCAGATTCGCCTCGAGCAGAGCCACGCCGAAGACCAGGTGATGGCGCAGAGCTCGTTGATTGGCGAACGGGCGGTGGCGTGGACGCGGCTGGCGATGCTGCTGCTCATCGGAGCCGCCACCGCCATCGTTTCCCGGCTCACCGGCGACGCTCTGCCGAGCAGCCTCGGGCGGCAGCTGCTGGTGCTCACGTACTTCGGCTTCACCGTCGTCACGCTCTTCGTGGTCCACCGCCGCATCGCCGCGGACCCGAGGCGCGCGATGTGGATTCCGTTCGCGTTCATCTTCGTCGACGCGGGGTTCTTCGTCGGGCAGACGTCCATCGCGCAGACGCTGGGCGAGAAGCCGCGGCCCGAGATTGTGTTGGCGACGTTCGCGCTGTTGATTGCCTTCTCGGTCGGTCGCGCGCGGATGGTGCACGCGGTGACCTCGACCGCGGTGTCGATGGTGGCGGTCGCGTTGATTGCCAGCCAGCAGAAGTGGGCGGACCCCGTGTGGACGATGTTCGCGTGCAGCTGCCTGCTCGCGCTGGGGATGCTCATCACTTTTACGAACTGGCGGACGCGGATGATGTTCGTCGACATTCGCCGCCGCGAGAACCTGTCGCGTTTTCTGCCGAGGCAGGTGGTCGATCGCGTGCTGGCGTCGGGGGGTGAGGCGCTGGCCCCGGTGCAGCGCGAAGTGACGGTGCTCTTCAGCGACATTCGCAGCTTCACGACGATGAGCGAGACGATGCCTCCGAAGGAAGTGCTCGAGTTTCTCGATTCGTACTTCGGGCACATGGGGCAAATCGTTCGCGGCCACGAAGGCATGCTGAACAAGTTCATCGGCGATGGGCTGATGGCGGTGTGGGGCGTGCCGGACTTTCAAGACGACCACGCCGAGCGCGCGTTGAAGGCCGCGGTCGACATGCGGACGAAGATGGTCGAGCTCAATGCCGAACGGGAACGCTCGGGGATTCCCGTGTTCAAGATTGGCATTGGCGTGCACACAGGCGTGGTCGCGGCCGGGATGTTGGGCGGGGCCGACCAGCGCGAATACACCGTCATCGGTGACGCCGTGAATCTCGCGTCGCGCATCGAAGGCCTGACGAAACAGCTGGGCACCGACATTCTCGCCAGTGAGAACGCGTGGGTGGCTGGCGGGAAGCGCTTCGCCGGTGACCGCGTCGGAGCGGAGCACGTGAAGGGCCGCGGGGAAGCGGTGGTCGTCTACGCAGTGCGCGGGGTCGCATGAAGATTGTCGTCATCGGTGGCGGCCCGTCGGGCCTCTATTTCTCGTTGTTGATGAAGAAGGCGTTTCCCGAGTCCGACATCACGGTGCACGAGAAGAACCGCGCCAACGACACGTTCGGTTGGGGCGTGGTCTTTTCGGAAGAGACGCTGGGCCGGTTTCAAGAGGCCGATGCGCCGAGCTACGAGCAGATTCAACGCAGCTTCAAATACTGGGACGACATCGAGACGTACTTCGGGGGCACCTGCGTCACCTCGACGGGGCACGGCTTCTGCGGCCTGTCGCGCCGGCACCTGCTGTTGATTCTGCAAGAGCGCTGCACGCAGGTCGGGGTGACGCTGCAGTTTCAAAGCGACCTCACGCCCGAGACTCTTCCCGCGGCGGACCTCGTCGTCGTCGCCGATGGCGTGCACAGCCCGATGCGCGAGAAGCACGCGGCGGTGTTCAAGCCGACGGTGGACTGGCGCAAGTGCAAGTTCACCTGGCTCGGCACCGACAAGCCGCTGAAGGCCTTCACCTTCGTCTTCAAGGAAACGCCGCACGGGTTGTTTCAGGTGCACGCGTACCCGTTCGAAGACGGGCTCTCGACGTGGATTGTCGAGTGCCGCGAAGAGGTCTGGAAGAAGGCGGGGCTCGACGCGATGTCGGAAGCGCAGAGCGTCGCGTTTCTGGAAGCGCTGTTCGCGGAAGAGTTGGGCGGCCACAAGCTGCTCGCGAACAAGTCCATCTGGCGCACGTTTCCGACGATTCGCTGCGAGCAGTGGTTTCACGAGAACGTGGTGTTGATGGGCGACGCGGTGCACACGGCGCACTTTTCGATTGGCAGCGGCACGAAGCTCGCGATGGAAGACGCGATCGCGCTGGCGGCGGCGTTTCAGCGGCTTGGGACGGCGAAGGAACAGCTGCCTGCGGTGCTGGCGGCGTACCAAGAAGAAAGGCAGCTCGAGACGTTGAAGCTGCAACGCGCGGCGCAGACGAGCCTCGAGTGGTTCGAGAATTCGGGGCGCTTCGTGAAGCAGCACCCGCTGCAGTTCACCTTCAACCTGCTGACGCGCAGCCGGCGCATCACGTGGGACAACTTGCGGGCGCGCGACCCGAAGCTGGTGCGCGACGTCGATGCGTGGTTCGCGAAAGAGGCGGGCACGGCGCCGAAGAAAGATGGAAGTGCGGCGCCACCGTTGTTCGCTCCGCTTCAGCTGCGCGGAATGACGTTGAGAGACCGCGTGGTCGTGTCGCCGATGTGTGAGTACGTCGCGAAGGAAGGCACGGTCGACGACTGGCACCTGGTGCACCTGGGCAGCCGCGCGATGGGTGGGGCGGGCCTGGTGATGACCGAGATGACGGACGTCTCGCCGGAAGGCCGCATCACGTACGGGTGCGCCGGGTTGTGGAACGAGAACCACGTGTCGGCGTGGAAGCGGATCGTCGACTTCATTCACGGCAAGAGCTTCGCGAAGGTCGGGGTGCAGCTGGCGCACGCGGGGCGGAAGGCCAGCTGCCGCGTGCCGTGGGAAGGCGATCGGCCGCTGACGAAGGAAGAAGGGGCATGGCAGACGTTCGGGCCGTCGGCGATTCCGTTCGGGAAGAACTGGCACACGCCGAAGCAGATGGACTCAGAAGACCTGGCGAAGGTGGTGTCGGACTTCATGAAGGCGGCGAAGCGCGCGGACTCGGCGGGGTTCGACTTCATCGAGCTTCACGCGGCGCACGGCTACTTGCTGTCGAGCTTCCTGTCTCCGCTGTCGAACCGGCGCACCGATGGGTACGGCGGCTCGCTGGAGAATCGAATGAAGTTTCCGCTCGAGGTCTTCGACGCGGTGCGCGCGGTGTGGCCGAAGGAAAAGCCGCTGGGCATTCGCATCTCGGCTTCCGACTGGTTGGGCGAAAACGGAATGACGGTGGAAGACGCGATTTCCGTCGCGCGTGAATTCAAGGCACACGGGTGTGACGTCATCGACGTGTCGAGCGCAGGCAACGTGCCTGAGTCGAAGCCCGAGTATGGCCGCATGTACCAGGTGCCGTTTTCCGAGGCCGTGCGCTTCGGGGCCGAGATTCCGACGATGGCGGTCGGGGCGATTTTGAGTCCGGACCACGTGAACAGCATTCTGGCAGCGGGTCGCGCGGACCTCTGTGCCATCGCGCGCGAGCATCTGTCGGACCCGTACTTCACGTCGCGGCACGCGCAGGCCGAGAAGGTCGATTCGTTTGCGTGGCCGAAGCCGTACCTCGCGGTTCAACCGAAGTAGCTATTCGGCGGTCTTTGCGTCGATCGCGTCGTTGCGTTCTTGATCGCCCTTTTCCATTTCCTTCGCCTTGGTTCGAACGTTGTCGAGGCTGCGCTTCGGCGCGTGGGCGACGCGGTCTTCCATCGACTCGACCTTCGTCTTGTAGAGCGTGAAGTACGCGAGGTAGCCGAGCGTGGAAAAGGCGGCGACGGCGACGAGGAGCTTGGCCATGCGCGCCATCCTGCCTGCCAATGAATTGATCCGGAAATTCCGTCAGAACGTGAAGGGTTGTTGCAGGAAGCGACAGCAACCGGGGTTTGCGCAAAAGGACAATGTTCTTGCGGCGCATTCCCTTAAGAGCAGTCAGCGTCGCCCCGAAGCGGAGCCTGGCCGGTGCGCGGCGGGCTCCGCTTCACTTTCTTTCACGGCGTGCACGTCGTCGCTGCAAACGACGCCGGCGGGTTTGGCAGAAAAAAGACCGCCGACAACGTATTGCGCGAGCCTGCAGCGTCGTTGAGCAGCTTCGCCATCTGGGTCCGTTCGATGCAGCCCAGGTCGAAGTTGGGCACCGCGTCGACCGACAGCCCGCATTTTCCGTCGGCCCGGCAGCAGCCATCGACGTCGACGAAGTTCACCGCCTCATCGGGGCAGGAAGCGCTCTTCGTACCGGCGGACGCTCCGCGAACGACGCACTGCCCCCCGAAGAGAAAGTCGCTCTTGCTGCCGCACTTGCCGTCGGTGGTGCAGCAGCCTTTCGCGCCGACCTCTGTGTCTTCTTCGAGGTATTTCGGGCACAGGTTGGCGCCGCAGCGCTGGGGAGGCGGAGGCGCCGGCGGCACGGCGACGTCACTGCCTGCGGGGTCCGCGCAGCCGCAACCCGACCAGGCGTTGGGGGCGATGCAGGTCTGGGTGCCGGCGAGGTTCGCGCAACGACACGGCCGGCTCGCGCCCACCTCGCACGTGCCGGCGTCCGCTTTGGGCTCGACGGGCATCGGCACGCCGAAGCAGCCCGGCAACAGCACGCACAGCAGCAGCGCCCTCATGCCACCCTCGAAGCGCCGGGCAACGGTCCGCGGCTCGTCTCGTCGGTGAGGTCACCCAGGTGGTCGGCGGCCACGACGCCCATCGCCGTGGCGACCGACAGCAGCAGCCGGGTGGTGCGGTGCGGTTGAGTCAGCAAGAGCAGCGCGCCCTGCTTGAAATAGCCTTCGGTCGGGTGCCCGCCCGCGACGAAAATAGGCACCGGGTCCTTGAGGGGGTTGCCGATCGCCATCTCGGTGCCCCACACCACCAGGGTCTCGTCGAGCAGGGTCGAGCCGTCGCTTCGTTTCTCGGCCGACAGCTTCTGCAGCAGCTTTGCGACGAGGCCGACGAAGTAGCGGTTGATGAGAATCTTCTGTTGCCGGGTGCCGGCATGCATCGTGGGGTGGACGCCGAGGGTCGGGTTCACCATGGGGATGCGGCGAACGCTGACGCTGTTCGACAGCTGCAGGCTCGCGACCCGGGTGAGGCCGCACTTCAGCGACATCACGAGCAGGTCGTTTTGAAGGTCGGCGAGGCGGGGAAAATTCTCATCGGCTTTCAGCGCGCTGGAAGACAAGCCGTGGCTGGGCAGGTTCGCGTTGCACTGCAGGCCTGAGAGCTCGTCGAGGCGCTTCTCGAGTGAGCGAATGACTTCGAGGTGTGCCTCGAGCTTGGGTTGTTCTTCCGAGCCGTAGAGTCCGCGGACGCGGCCGAGGTCTGCTTTTGACGAGGTCGAGCACGCTGCTGCGTTCTTGCCGTGCGCGGGTCAGCTGTTCAGGGGTGGCGCTGCCGGCGAAGAGGCGCTTGAAGACGGCGTCGGGGTCGTCCTCGGGGGACACTTTTCCGGTGCGGCCGTAGCTCATCACGCGCTGGTTGTCGGCCGCACCGAAGCCGAGCTGCGATTGAACGCCGAGCTCCAGCGAACGCAGCGGCGTGCCGGCAGAAATCTTTTCGGCGACCAGCTGATCAATCGACGGGTGGGCGCTGTACGCGTCGCCCTTCGCAATCTGGGCCCCTGTCCACAGCGACGTCATTCCTTCGCCATGCGCCGCGACCTCGTTGCGAATGCCGGCGTGCAGGCCATGCACCGCCAACAGCCGCGACTTGAAGGGCTCGAGCGCCTGCAGCAC
>JAYUXE010000884.1:0-3626 GCA_043753165.1 Archangiaceae bacterium
CGCGGGCCTTTGAGGGAAGACAGGCCTTCTTTCAAGGGGCTGAACAGGCCGGCGATCTCGTCGGCGGTGGCGTTCTCGATGAACCCCTCGATCGCGGGGTACAGGGGCTCGTTGGTGGCTTCGGGCGGCGGAGGGGCAGGTTTTTTGGCGGGCATGTTTGTTTTTTAGGTCTCGACGAACTTCTTGAGGACTTCTTTCGCTTTCGGATCACCGAACTGGGCCAGCGCCATTCCAGCGCAGAGCTTCACCCGTTCGTCGGAATCGGCGATGGCTTTTTGCAGCCCGGCGATGGCGGCGTCGCGAACGACGAAGTCCCACGACCGGGCCAGGGCCAGCATGCCGAGCGCGCGCGCGGCGGAAGCACGAAGGGGCGCAAATGAATGGGTCAGTTGTTCGACCAGGACGCGGGCGGCCGACGGGTCACCGATGCGGCCCAGGGCTTCGGCGGCTTCGACGGGAGCAAGCCCCGTCTTCACCGCGGCGGTGAGCCACGGCACAGCTTCCTGGCTGCCGAGCCTGCCCAGGGCCTGCGCGACGGCGGCGGCGATGCGCGGGTGCTCGGTGCGGTAGGCCTTGAGCAGGTATTCCACGGCGGGCTTGTAGCCAGCGTCGCCCAGGGCAATCGCGGCGCCGGCGACGACCTTGGCGCTGGGGTCCCGCAGCGCCTTGACGAATTCCTTGAGCATCGGCTCGTCGGCGAGGGCCACGAGCGCGGCCGCCGCCGAACGGCGCACGTTGGGGTCGAGGTCGCCGGTGAGCTGCTTGAGCCGGGCGACAGCCGATTTTTCCTTCAGCTGGCCCAGGGCTTCGGCGGCGTCGGCGCGGACGCCAGGGGTCGAATCGTCGAGCTTCGCAATCAACGCAGCGGCATCGCGTTTGGCGATGAGGTCGGCGAAGAGGTTGGGCCGGGTGACCCAGGCTGGCTCGAGCTCGGCGAGCTGTTCGGCGATCTGCTCTTCCGTCACGCTCATGAAGCCCCCTGGCGAAGGCGGCGGACGCTAGAGGAAAGGTTCTGACCCGGCAAGGTTAAGGCGTGCGTCGCCCTCGCGACTGAATTAGCAAGCAGCGCACTCGACGTCGGAGACACGAAAAAAATGGCTGCCATCGTTTCGATTCGGGATGTGGTGAAGGAATACAACCTCGGCAAGGTGGTCGTGCCCGCGCTGCGGGGCGTCTCTCTCGAGGTCGACAAGGGCGAGTTCATCTCGATTGCCGGCCCGTCGGGCAGCGGCAAGACCACCTTGCTCAACCTGATTGGCTGCGTCGACACCGCGACGCGCGGCACGGTCGAGGTGTCGGGCCAGAACACCGGCACGTTGTCCGAACGGCAGTTGACGTCGCTGCGGCTCGACACCATCGGCTTCATCTTCCAGAGCTTCAACCTCGTCTCGGTGCTGACCGTGTTCCAGAACGTCGAGTTCCCGCTGCTGCTGCAGAACCGCCTCTCGAAGTCCGAACGGAAAGCGCGGGTGATGCAGCTGCTCGAGCAGGTCGGGCTCGCGACGCACGCGAAGCACCGGCCCAACGAGCTGTCGGGCGGTCAGCGGCAACGTGTGGCCGTCGCCCGCGCGCTGGTGACGGAACCGCAGATCGTGCTCGCCGACGAGCCGACGGCGAACCTCGACTCGGTCACCGGGCAGGCGATCATCGACCTGATGCGATCGCTGAACGAGCAGAAGGGCACGACGTTCATCTTCTCGACCCACGACTACAAGGTGATGCAGCACGCCAACGCCGTCGTGCAGCTGGCCGACGGGAAGATCACGGGCCGCGAGACGCCTGAACGGGCGGCGGCGGCGATGCTGGCGCACGCTCCGAAAGCGGTTCCGGTCACCGCCCTATGATTTCCCAGGCGCTGATGCTGGCGCAGATTTCGCTGCGCAACCTTCTTGCCAGCAAGCTCAACCTGCTCATCGGCGGCCTGCTGTTGCTGGGCACGTTCTTCTTCGTCTTCTTCGGCGCGCTGCTCGACACACTGTCGGACTCGATGAGCAAGAGCGTCGTCGGCTCGGTCGCGGGACACATTCAAATCTACTCGTCGAAGTCCAAGGACGAGCTGTCGCTGTACGGCAGCATGGGCGGTGACCCGGACCTGACGGCGATCACCGAATTCCCCAGGATCAAGGCCGCGCTCGAGACGCTGCCCAACGTGAAGACGGTGGTGCCGATGGGCACGTCGGCCGCGCTGATCACCTCGGGCAACACGGTCGACCTCACGCTCGAACGGTTGCGTGAGCTGTACAAACAGCGCGACGGCAAGTCGACGAACCCCGCCGCGGTGAAGCTGTCGCCGGAAGAAACGGCGAAGCAGATCGACAGCCAGAAGGGCCACGTGCGGCAGATCGTGAAGGTGCTGCAGGGCGACACGGAGAAAGCGGGCGTGATGCTGGACGAGTCGAAAACGGATGCGGACGCGAAGGCGGCGTTGACGAAGGTTTCGGGCGACGAGTTCTGGCAGGGCTTCGACACGGACCCGTACGCGTCGATGGAGTTCCTCGAGAACAAGATTGCGCCCCAGGTCACCGACGGCAGCCTGATGTTCCTGCGTTACGTCGGCACGGACCTCGACACGTTTCAGAAGTCTTTCGACCGGATGGAGATCGTCGATGGCCAGCGGGTGCCCGAAGGCCACCGCGGCTTCTTGATCGCCAAGTTCTTCTACGAAGAGTTCATGAAGCTGAAGAACGCGCGCCGGCTCGACAAGATCAAAGACGGCCTGGCGACGGGCACCCGCACGATCGCAGCCGACGCAGATCTGCAGCGGTTCGTGAAGGAAAATTCACAGCAGACGCGCGAGCTCGTGCTGCAGCTCGACTCGATCAAGACGAAGGACGCGGTGGGCCGGCTGCAGAAGCTGCTGGGCGACGACAAGGAAAGCGACCTGGGCACCCTGCTCGGCCGTTTCTTCACGATGACCGACGAGAACTTCGCGGCGCGGTATGCGTGGTTCTATTCGGACCTGGCTCCGCTGCTCGAGCTGTACCGGGTGCGGGTGGGCGACACGCTGACAATCAAGGCCTTCACGCGGTCGGGCTACGTGAAGTCGGTGAACGTGAAGGTGTACGGCACCTTCAGCTTCACGGGCATCGAGAAGTCGCCGCTGGCCGGGCAGATCAGCCTGATGGACCTGATGAGCTTCCGCGACCTCTACGGGTACCTGACGAGTGACAACGCCGACGAGCTGAAGCAGCTCAAAGCAGCGACGGCCGCGAAGGACGTGACGCGGGAAGGCGCGGAAGATGCGCTGTTCGGCGAAGGCACGAACAACGTGGTGGCCGAGGCGACGCCGGGGCTCATCGACGAGAAGAAAGAGCTGTCGGGCGTGGCGAAGGCGCTGCGGCAGGAAGACCTCATTCGCCGGGTCTACAACCAGAAGGAAATCGAAGGCGGCGTGGTGCTGAACGCAGCCGTCATTCTGAAAGACGGCCGAACGGTGGAAGAGACGATCACCCAGATCAACAAGCTCTCTGAAGATCAGGGCCTGTCGATCAAGGCGATCAGCTGGCAGCAGGCGGCGGGAATGCTGGGCCAGGTGATCAACTTCATCAAGGGCCTGCTGCTGGGCTTCGTCGCGGTGCTGTTCCTGCTGGCGATGATCGTGATCAACAACGCGGTGATGATGGCGA
>JAYUXE010000885.1:0-3625 GCA_043753165.1 Archangiaceae bacterium
GGGCCGTGCGACACGAGCAGCACCGGGACCTTCGAGTCCTTCGCGACGCGGACGACTTCGTCGAGCGTGCTCTTGAAGTAGCGGCAGCCCGTCGCGCACTGGATGTAGTCGGGCGCGTGGTAGCCGGGCAGCGAGACGAGGGTGACTTCGGGGAACTCGACCGACCGGACCTCGTTCAAGTTGATCACGTTCGAGTACGCCTTTCTGGAAGCGGCGACCCCGTCAGTGAACTCGGCGCGGCACTCGCGGTTGCCGATCAGCACGAACACGGGCAGCTTCGTCTCGGCCAGCACGTTGAGGACGCGCGTGATGCTCGACGCTTTCTCGCCGACGTCGCCCGTGACGATGATGGCGTCGGCCTTCTCGTCCATGAAGAACTTGGCGTACTTCCTCAGCGCCACCATGTTCTCGCCAAGGTCCTCGTTGACCGGGCCGAGCACGCCGAAGTTCAGCGCGTCCGCGTCCTTGTCACCAAAGGTCAGCTTGTAGCCGGCGAGCTTGCCCGCGCGATCGCCGACCTTCACGTCGGTGACCGCCGCAGGCTCGAGCGAGGCGGCGCATTCTTTCAACGCCTGGGGCTCTTCGGCCACGGGCGGCTTCGGCTTCGGGGCTTCAACCTTTGGCTCGACCGGTTTCGGCGGTTCAACGGGCTTCTTGTCGGGGCAACCGAGGAGGGCGAGCGAGGAGAGCGACAGGGCCAGCACGAAACGACGCGGAGTCATTTATCTAAAACCCCCAAGGGTGCGAAAAGACGCCGGGGAGTTACCGGAAACATGTTCGCGGGTCCAGCAGCTTCGCGGTACACCGTTGTCATGCTTCGCCTCGTGCTGGTGGGGATGTTGGGGCTGGTCGGATGTGCGCATCAGCCCCTGTCGGGCTCGGACCTCGATCGCGCGCTGCGGCCAGCGTTCATCTCTCGCATCGAAGAGAAGGCGGGGCCGCGCAGCCTCGTCTTCCGCGACGACAGCTCTTACGGCGGGAAGCTGAAGAAGCTCGAGCCGAAGGAAGCCGATCGCCGCTTGCAGCTGAAGCTCGAGAAGGGAATTCCCGAAAAGTCGATTCCGTCGATCACGCGCTTCGAGGTCGCCGACCAGCTGCGCAGCTCGACGCTGGGCCTGCTGCCGCGCGAACGGCCGTGGTCGTCGGTGGTGAACCCTGCTGCGGTGGCGAGCGCGCTGGAAAGCTTTCTCGTCGAGGAAGTGCCTGCGAACGCGCCGGACTACGAGCTGCTCAAGCCGCTGGGCGCCGACCTGGTGATCGAGTTCGTGATCGAGGACTACGGCATGCGCAGCGAAAACGGGCACGCGGGCGCGTACCTCATCGGCTACGGGCGCATGTTCTACCTCGAGGGCGGCGGCAACGTCTGGTACCGCAGCTTCCGCGCCGACGAGGTGCAGTCGGGGCAGCCGCATGTCGACCCGTTCAAGGTCGCGCGGGATCCGGGACTCTTCCGCGAGCACCTGACCTCGCTGATCAAGGCCGTCGCCGAGCAGTTCGCGAAGGATCTTCAGCCGGAAGGTCGCCGGGGCGTTTCATCCGTGCAGGAGACCAACGAAGGCGGCGATGTCTCCACGCCGCGGAAGAACGAACGGAAGCAGGAAGAGTCCGAAGATCTTCCGTCGCCAGACTGAGCTGCAGGGGGTTTCAGTCGTCGCGGCCGCGATTGGCGCCCACTGCCTCGGCGCTGTCGGCGATCTCTTTGCTCGTCGCGCGGAAGGACCTGAGCGCGAACGGCGTGGCGACGAGGAAGCTGATTCCGATCAACCCAATCATCATCCACGGAATGTCTTTCGGCTTTTCCGACTGCTTCTCGTCGAACCCGTTGAGCTTGCTCTTGCTGCGCGCCTTTGCCTCGGCGAGCTCTTCCTCGGTCATCTGGGCCGGGGCCTGGAAATCACCGGGCTTCTTGCCAGCGGCGAAGGCAGACCCCGCAAGAAAGAGGGCCACCACCAGCGAGTAACGGAAGGTGCGCATGGTCGCGGACTCTACCAACCGCATTACGCCCCAGCCAACTGCACTGTCTCGAGGTGACGCGGAATCGCCACTTTCCACCCCTTCGCCTCGACCCGGCTTTTCAGCGCCGCGAGCGCCTTTTCTTCCCCATGCACCAGCAACGTCTGCTTCGGCGGCGACGTGAACCCGTCCATCCACCGCAGCATCTCGACCCAGTCTGCGTGTGCCGAGAATCCCGACACCTGCATCAGCTGCGCGCGAACCGGAATCAGCTGGCCGTGGATCTTGATCTCTTTCTCGCCATCCAGCATTCGCCGCCCGCGCGTGCCCACCGACTGGTAGCCGACGAAGAGAATCGTGTTCTTCGCATCGGGCACGCGGTGCTTCAGGTGGTGAAGAATCCGCCCGCCCGTCGCCATGCCGCTGGCCGAGATGATCACCGCCGGCTTGTTCCACGCGTTCACCTGCCGGCTCTGCTCGACGCTGCGCATGAACTGGGTCTGCAGCGTGGCCAGCGGGCTGCCCGCGCGTTCGTAAATCGATCGCATCACGAGGTCGTGATCTTCGGGGTGCGCCAGGTAGATCGGGGTCGCGTCGCAGGCCATCGGCGAGTCGACGAACACCGGCAGCGACGGAATCGCCTTCGCCTCTTCCAGGTGGCGCAGGTGATACAGAATTTCCTGCGTGCGGCCGACGGCGAAGGCGGGGATGACGACGACTCCGCCGCGCGCCGCCGTCTCGTTGATCGCGCGGGCCAGCGTCTCCATCGGCGCCTGGTCCCCGTGCGTTCTGTCTCCGTAGGTGCTCTCGGCAATCACGGTGGTCGCGTGCTCGATGCGATCGGGATCTTTGAGAATGGGGGCGGCGTACCGGCCGAGGTCGCCCGTGAAGACGACGCGCTGCCGGGTCGACAGCAGCTCGAACTCACAAATCGCCGAGCCGAGAATGTGCCCCGCGCGCGCGAACCGCAGCCGGATGCCAGGCACGATCTCTTTCGGGCGATCGTACGGAAACGTCTCGAACAGCTTCAGCGCCTCGAACGCATCGGCTTCCGTGTACAGCGCCAGCGCTGGCGAGTGCCGCGTGTAGCCTTCCTTGTTTGCGTACCGCGCCTCTTCCTCTTGCAGTCGCCCCGAGTCGGGCAGCATCAGCGCCGACAGATCGCGGGTGCCGCTGGTCGAGTAAACCGGGCCCCGGTAGCCCTCGCGAACGAGCCGCGGCAGCGTGCCGGTGTGGTCGATGTGCGCGTGCGTGAGCACCACCGCGTTGATCGATTGGGGGTCAAACGGAATCGGTTCCCAGTTCCGTTCTCGCAGGTGCTTCAGCCCCTGAAACAAACCGCAGTCGACCAGCACCCGCTGGCCTTCGTGCTCGAGCAGAAAGCGGGAACCCGTGACCGTGCCTGCAGCGCCGTAGAACGAGATCGAGCCCATGGCGCGGGGACGCTACTCGAACGAGAAGCCCGCCGAGTACAACGGCTTGAGGCGATCATCCAATCGCCACGCCCAGCGCGCGAACAACGTGACGGGAAACGAACCGCCGACGGTGAAGCGCGCGCTGATTCCGGCCCCGACCGAACGCAGCCAGGGGTGGGTGGGGGAATCGGTGACGGCGGCCGCTCCGAACGCGTCGAGGTCGACCTGCCGGAAGAAGAGAGAAGGCAGCAGATAGA
>JAYUXE010000886.1:0-3624 GCA_043753165.1 Archangiaceae bacterium
GATGCGATCGCGAACCAGCCGATCGAATCGGGCCCCTTCACCATCACGCCCTTCGACTTGAACCACCCGCAGGGCTGCATGGGCTACCGCATCGATGCCGATGGTTCGTCGTTGGTCTACATGACCGACGTCGAGCTCTCGCTGAAGACGCTGCGCCCCGACGTGGCGAAGATCATCGAAGGCGCCGACGCGCTGGTGCTCGACGCGCAGTACACGCCCGACGAGTACGCGACCAAAAAAGGCTGGGGGCACAGCACCTTCGTCGACGCCGCGCAGGTCGCGTTCGCCACCCGTGCGCAGCGCCTCTTCCTCTTCCACCACGACCCGTCGCACAACGACGACCAGGTCGAATTCATGGCCGAAGAAGCGCGCAACCACTTCTCGGCCAGCGAGCCCGCCCGCGAAGGCAAGAAGGTGGTGCTTTCAGCATGACGGCAATTACTTGCCTCGACGTGCCGTCGGCGGTCGACTTCGTTCTCTCGGCGACCCGAATGGCCAAAAGCGACGACCCCACACAGATCCTCCTCTCCGTCAGCGGTTGGGTCGGGCAGGAAGTTCAGCTCGACGAGCTGCTGCAGGCGCTGGTCGATCGCGTCGCGCGCGCGATGCAGGCCGACCGCGGCACGCTGTGGCTCGTCGATCACGCCCGCGAAGAGCTGTTCACCCGCGCCGCGCACCTGCCCGAGCTGAAGCAGATTCGCGTGAAGCTGGGCCAGGGCGTCGCGGGCCACGTCGCGGCGAACGGCGGCCTCGTCAACATGCCCACTGCGCTGGGCGAGAAGCGCTTCCACGCCGAGATCGATCGCCTCACGGGATACCAGACGAAGACGCTGCTCGCGGTTCCGCTGGTCGACACCGCGGGGGAAATCTTCGGCGTGCTGCAGGTGCTCAACAAGCTGGGCGGCCGCTTCGACGAAGAAGACGAGCAGCGCGTCGGCAAGATGGCAGCGCAGATCTCGGCCGCGCTTCAGGCGACCAGCCTCTATTCCGAGCTCAAGCGCGCAAAGGAACAGCCGCAGAGCCCCGTCGGCTACTTCTTCAACAAGGTGATCGGCGAGTCCGAGCCGATGCGCGCCATCTACAAGGTCGTGCAGAAGGCCGCCGGCACCGACGCCACCGTGCTCATTCGCGGCGAGTCCGGCTGCGGCAAAGAGCTCATCGCCCGCGCGGTGCACGTCAACTCGAAGCGCCGCACCCAACCCTTCGTGAAGGTCGACTGCGCCGCCCTGCCCGCCACGCTGATCGAGAACGAGCTCTTCGGCCACGAGAAGGGGGCCTTCACCGGCGCCGAAGCCCGAACCGTCGGCAAGTTCGAGGCGGCCCAGGGCGGCACCGTCTTCATCGACGAGCTCGGCGAGCTGCCGATGTCGGTGCAGGGCAAGCTGCTGCGCGTGCTGCAAGACCGCGAGTTCGAACGCGTCGGCGGCAACCAGACGGTGAAGGTCGACGTCCGCATCGTCGCCGCCACCAACCGCGACCTGAAGAAGATGATCGGCGAAGGAAAATTTCGCGAAGACCTCTACTACCGGGTCAAGGTCGTCGAGGTGCTGCTGCCGCCTTTGCGCGAACGCGGGCCCGAAGATCTCGAACGCCTTGCCCGGCACTTCATCGCCGCGTCGACCAGACGCCACCAGCTGAAAGCCGAGCCGCGCTTGTCCCCTGGCGCCCTCACCCGCCTTCTCGCCTGGCACTGGCCCGGAAATGTGCGCGAGCTCGAGAACTGCATCGAGAGCGCCGTCGTGCTGTCGGAAGACGAGATCGTCGCCGAGGCCCTGGCCCTGCCTGACTTCCAGCGCCCCGCCCCCCGCCGGTACGACATGCCGACCCTGCCCGAGGGCAACCCGCCCACGCTGGCCGAGGTCGAGAAGAAGCACATTCTGTGGGTGCTCGAGCGCGCGAAGAACAACCGCACCGCCGCCGCGAAGCTGCTCGACATCGGCCGCAACACGCTTGCGCGCAAGCTGAAGGACTATGGCTTGAGCGACGAGTAGATTGGCCGCCATGCGCTTCTTGCCCGTGGCCCTCGTGTTGGTGGCAGCAACCGTCTTCGCCGACGAAGTCGTTTCCCCCAGCGTCGAGCCGCGCGAGGTCGGCCGCTTTCAGATCGCAAGCATTCGCGGGGCCAGCGGCGCTGCCCAGGTGAAGCTCGACTCGATGACAGGCACCACCTGGAACTTCTGCCGCAAGGGCACGAAGGGCGGCTGGGGCTGGTGCAAAATGGGCAACAAGGGCCCGCTGAACCCCGGCCCCGTCGGCCGCTTCCGCCTCGTCAGCTCGGAAGGCGGCTTCACCACCCTGATGCTCGACACCGTCAGCGGCCGCAGCTGGGGACTCTGCGACGAGCCGACCCCCGAAAAGACCTTCTCCTGGTGCGCGGTCGAGGACTAGCCGTCACCATCTTTCGCGCCACGAACAGCAGCGAGGCATCGTGGGTCAGGTGCTTCGGCAGGTCGGTTTCCGTCGCGCCCTGAACGCCGACGCCCGGCTGGTTCGGTGAGTGCTGGCCGAACTTCGCTTCCATCACCAGGTCGCCCGGGTAGCTCGTGCGGTAGTGGGTGACGTGCACGTGCGGGGCGGCGGCGGGGAAGCCGGTCTTGGTCGCTCCGAGGTCGCGCATGAAGCGGTTGTCGCCGTCTTCGTTCTCGGCGCGGTTGTGAATGCCCGCACCTGACAGGGGCGAGGCGACGGTGAAGATTTCCAGCGATTGGCTCGCGTCGACCGTGAGCCGATTGGCTGCGAACGAGATGACGATGCCGCCGGCGCTGTGCGCGAGGACGATGGGCGTCACCCCCGGGTGGCACTTCGTGATCCGGTTCAGGCCCGTCACCAGCGTGTCGATGATCAGCGCGCGCTGCTGGGTCACGTTCCACCGGAACAGGAACATCGCCGACGGCTGGTTCGCCATCAGGGTGGGGATCACGGGCCACCACTCGGAGCCCGGGCCGCTGATGCCGTGAATGAAGATGTAGACCGGGCCAGTGGGCTCGCCCGACGCGAGGTATGGGCACGGCACCGTGTCGGTGACGATCAGCGGCGACAGCTGCCGGTTGAAGCGCCCGGCCAGGCGTTCGGGCAGCGGGGTCGTCTCGTCGTAGTCGTCGTCGTCCGGCTCTTCCTCATCGCCCGCCGCCGGGCCGCGCGGAGGAATCGTCGCGTTGCCCCGCAGATCGACGCCCAACAATGGAGTCACCCGGTACCAGCCCGTCGGCCCCGTCACCTTCGTCATCGTCCGGTTCACCGGCCGGAACTTGTTCAGCCAGCCGCAGCCGCTTGCCGTCAGGGCGAGAATCGAAATCAGCAGCAGGCCGCGGCGCATGACAGAGCGTGACTTAGGTGCCGCCATGGGTCCTGACAATGGGAGACGCTGCGCAGGTTGATGGCAGTGATGGCATCGACTGCATTGAATCCATTCTCAGTGGTCCAACGGGAACATGCAGGACGCAAGCCTCACCATTCGACGGCTGGATCCCTCATTGAAGCGAAAGTTGCGCGTGCGCGCGGCCGAGCACGGCCGTTCGATGGAAGAGGAAGCACGCGAGATTCTGCGATCGGCGCTCGCGGCCCAGAAGACGGGCGGGCTGGTCGACTCGATTCGAAGGCGCTTTGCCGCCGCGGGTTTCGTCG
>JAYUXE010000887.1:0-8370 GCA_043753165.1 Archangiaceae bacterium
TCGACGGTGGCTGCACTCTCGAAGCAATCGCAGCAGGCGTCGATGGCGGGCAGCACCGCGGTGCAGGACTTCTCGGTGTTGATGAGCGAGGTCGAAGAGAACGCGGCGTTGGTGGCGACGGCGGTCGATTCGCTGAGCAAGTCGGTGCAGCAGATTGACGCGGTGATTCAGCTCATCACCGAAGTGGCCGACCGGTCGGACATGCTGGCGTTGAACGCAGCCCTCGAGGCGGCGCGCGCAGGCTCGGCCGGTAAAGGCTTCGCAATCGTGGCAGACGAGATGCGGCGGTTGTCGGCGCGGGTGATTGGAAATGCGAGTGAAGTGTCGACGCTGATTACCGCGGTCCGTCAAGCGACCGAGAAGGTGCGCGAACGCGCAGGGGCGAACATCGAGGTGGCTGCCAGCGGCCACGCGCGCGCGATCGCAGCCCTGCAGCACCTGGGCGGCATCATCGCGGCCGTGGAAGAAACGGCCTCGGCGGCGGAACTCATTTCGCACGCCACCGGCCAGCAACGGTCGGCCACCACGTCGGCAGCGCGGGCCATCAGCGAGTTGTCAGACGACGTTCAGCACGTCGCGTCGGGCACGGGCAAAACGCTCAGCTCGGCCGAGCGCGTCGCGTCCGTATCGTCGTGGATGGAAAAGCTGGTGCAACGCTTCTTCGTCGGCGGCTGAGCCTCAATCGACTTCGGTAATCCACGTCGGGCGCGGCGTCCCCGGAGCGGGCGGGGGCGGCGGGCGGCTCGGGCGCGGCATGTTCGGCGGAAGCTGAATCTCGGGGTGCGGCATGCTGGGCTGCGTCGGTTCCATGGTCGTCTCTCCGGTCAGGGGTCACTGCCCGAAGACAGAGCATCACGGAGGCCAACCCCTGTTTAGAGGCAGTTGGACCCGCTGCCGTGCGCCATTACGCCTCGACGCGGACCCGAATCTCCCCAGACGCCACACCGTTGGCGATGGCCTCGAAAAGAGAGCCGCGCAGGGCGAAACCCTCGCCTGCTGAAATCCACCCGGCTTCCTCGAGCAGCGCGACGGCGTCGGCGGTGGCCTCGCCTTCCCCGCCGATGGCGAGCAGGTCGATGACGGCGCGTTCACCGGGGCCCATCGCGGTGGCGAGGACTCGCAGGTAGTTCTCGACGACGGCCTGGCCTTCTTCCTGCGCGGTGAGCACGTCGAGGTTCAGCAGGGTTTCGATCTGCTCGACTCCAATCTCGCCCGTGAAGTCGTCCTTCAGCGTGCGCACCGCGAGCAACGCGAGGCTCAAGATTTCCCACGGGCGGTGGCCGCACACCTCGACCAGCGCGGCCGCGGCCTCGTCCGAGAACTTCGCCGTGCCGCCTTCCGCCGGAGCGTTCACCAGCGCCGGCGCTTCGACCTCATCGAGCACAGGCACCGCAAACGTCACGACGTCGGGGCGCGAGAGCAGCAAGTCGTTGAACACGGCGTCGACGGCCTGGTGGCGGTGCGCGACGAGAACCAGGTGCACGTTCTTCGGCGCGGAGAAGAGCGTCTCGAACAACGACGCGAGGTCAGCGGGCCCGAAGTCCTTCAGCGCGATGAGCTCGTCGACGCCGACGAAGATGGCTGCTTCGAGCTCGCCCAGCGCGGCCCACGGTTTGTTGGCGTCGACGGTGACGCCTTCTGCGCCCACGCGCTTCAGAAATTTCTCGACGGTGGTCTTCAGCTGCGTCCGCACCGCGTCGGGCGTCGAGCCCACGGCATCCCGAAGGTCGAGGAAGAACGCCGCGCCACCGGTGCGCGCGCAGGCCGCCTTGAGCGCGCCCTTCATCAGCTCCGTCTTCCCGATGCGCCAGAAGCCGCGAATGGCGGCGTGCTTGCCGGAAGTCAGGGCTTTGGCGACCTCGTCCTCGAGCGGGCGCCGCTTCCGCCACGCCTCCGGCAGCTCATAGATGGCGCTCTCGTATTTTTCGACCAGGGGATGGGGCATAAATTTTTAGTGAACGGCTCCACTCTTTTCGTGGGTGGGTAGAGACCGCACGGCTTTGGCGCGGCGGGTTTTCATCCGTACCACTCCGTTGAACAAATGGGCCTCGGTATAAATTCGCCGCGAGCTCGCCTTCTCACCCGGCAGCCAGGCAGACGGGCGTTCGAGCCAGTGACGAATCATCACTTCGCCGTCGTGCGCGAACGGCGCGAGCACGTCGGGCGGAATCTGGGTCCACAGGCGCTTTTCGAGCGGGCGGAACCGGGTCTCGAAGCGGGTGCCCATCGTCGAGTGGCGGCGGGTCGGGTCGAGCGTGCCGTCGAACTGGGCCGAGATGTGGAAGATCTCGTGCAGCACGGTGGCAACCCGTTCGTGCGCGGTGCTGCCTCGGAAGAACAGCGGGCGCAGCGTGACGCAGTAGAGAACTTTCTTTCCGTTCACCTTCACCAGCGGCTTCTTGCGGCCCAGCGAATCGGTGCGCAGGCCCTTGGCAAAGGCCAGCGGCTTCACGGTGGCGTGCGAGGCCCGGCGGGCTTCACCGGCGACGAAGAGAATGCGCGCCGGCTCGAGGTGCGAGAACTCGGGCATCGTCCTGACGACGTGCCAGAGGAGTCGTCGAATGGCGCGGTTGAAATCGGGTCGGGCGGCCACTGAATGTCCTCGGGCGACAGTAGAGCGAACTGCCCGCGTTGTCTGCTAAGCGGCGTCTCGACATGAGAGCACTTTGCGCGGCTGTGGCCCTGACGTTTCTCGCCTGTGGAAAGACCCCGACCCCGATCGATTCGGGCACCCCCGTCGACACCAGCTGCGGCCTCGATTGCGATGCGCAGAAGCGGTACGGCCTGCTGTTGAACACGTGCTTCGAGTACGCGGACGGGCCGACCGCGACGAATCCCCCGGCGCTGGGCGTGTTCGTGCGCGAGGTCTTCACCCTGGAAGGCGGCGTGAAGGTGCTGGTGGTCGAGTACAGCGTGGGCGGGCAGAAGAAGATGACGGACTCGTTCAGCATCAAGGACGGCCGCCTGCTGCTGATGCGCCGCGAGTTCAGCCTGGGCTCGGTGACGTACAAGGCCATGCCCACCGAGATTGTCGGCGTGGCGTGGCTCGAGCCCGAGTCGGGCAACAACAGCAACGTGTCGACGACGGCGAACGCAGACGTGCTGCTGGGCGCCGTGCGAAAGACCGAGAGCACGACCTACCGCGTCACGCTGGCGAACGCGTCGGGCAGCCAGCTGGCGACGCCCGCGGGCGGGTTCGACGCCGGCTTCCAGATGCTCTTCAGCGAAGACCCGGACCACGGCAGCGATGGCCTGCGCATCTGGGTGCCGAACGTCGGGTTCGTGAACTTCTCGTCGACCTTCGCGCTCACCCCGGGCGGCACGTCGACGCAGTACCGCCTGCAGCGCATCCGCACCATCGACCCGCTGTCGGACGCGGGTGAGAAGCCGTGCAGCACGGGGACGCCATGAAAACGAAGTCGATCGCGCTGGTCTGCTTGATGGTGCTGGGCTGCAAGTCGGCCGAGGTGAAGCCGGACGTTGTGCCGCCCGCGATTCCCACGCAGGACTTGATGGTGGTCAGCCAGTCGTTGACCGAGTTCAAGCTGAAGCTCATCGGCAAGGTCGAGTTCAGCGAGCCCTTCACCATCGAGAAGGCGAAGTACGAGCTGGTGGTCGACGAGAAGGTCGTGAAGTCCGACGAGGCGGTCATCAAGGTGCAGGGCGCTGCGAACACGCCCACCGACTTCACCCTCGAGCAGGCGACGGCGTACGTCGGCAGCGCGGACGAGCTCAAGGCGATGGATGCGCGCGGCGGCTCGCTGCTTTGCGCGATTCGCGGCACGCTCTACGTGAAGAGCGAGACGAAGACGTACGAAGTGCCGTTCGCGCGCAGCCGCGAAGTGCGCGTGCCCCGTCTGCCGCACGGCAAGTTCCAGGAGCTCGAGGCCGGCCGGTACAGCGAAGACGAGGCCGGCGTCACCTTTCACATCGGCGTCAACAACCCGAACCCGTTCGAAGTGAAGATGACGAGCATCAAGTACACGGTGGTGATGGCCGACAAGCAGGTGGCCGACGGCGAAATCGGCAAGGGCGAGAAGGTCAGCCCGTCGTCGACGGGCGTGTTCGACATCGAAGCGAAAATCAGCGGCGAGACGCATGGCCCCGCTGAAATCAAGAAGCTGATCAAGGGCCGCAACATCCCCTACGTCATCAAGGGCGAGCTTGCCGCCGAGCTCTTCTCGGAGTCCTTCGAGTTCAAAGGCGTCATCAATCTGCCCGCGTCGAAGTGAAGTGGCCGCCGTACGTTGTGCTCGGGCCCGACCCCACGGTCTGGCCTGACGTTTCGCAGACGGCTTCCGACGGAATTCTCGCCATTGGGGGCGACCTCACCTCGCGGCGATTGGTCGAGGCGTACCAGCGCGGCATCTTCCCCTGGTACAGCGAAGGGCTGCCGATTCTGTGGCACTGCCCCGACCCGCGCTTCGTCTTGGTGCCGTCGAAGCTGCACGTGCCAAAGAGCCTCGAGAAGCAGGTGAAGCGGGGGCTGTACGAGGTGCGGCTCGACACGGCGTTCGAGCAGGTCATCGACGCGTGTGGGAAGACGAAGCGTCCGGGGCAACGCGGCACGTGGATTACGCGCGACATGCGGGCGGCCTACGTGAAGCTGCACGCGCTGGGGCTCGCGCACTGTGCGGAAGCGTGGCTCGACGGGCAGCTGGTGGGCGGGCTCTACGGCATCAGCCTCGGCAGCATGTTCTACGGTGAGAGCATGTTCGCGCGCGCGCCCGACGCGTCGAAGGTCGCGTTCGTCACGATGGTGCGGCACCTCGTTTCCCTGGGCATCGGGCTCATCGACTGCCAGCAGGAAACCGAGCACCTCGCGCGGTTCGGCGCCGAAGGGTGGGAACGCGATGACTTCGTCGCCGAGGTGACGCGCCGGGTGAAGGACCCGACGGTCGAAGGGAAGTGGTCCCTTCAGCCCTGAGCCACCAGGCGATCGATCTTCTCGCGCACTTCCGACATCACCAGCGGCTTCTCGAACAAGCGGTCGGAGATGCGGCCCGCGAATTCCAGCGTCTCGAGCGACAGCACGCCCGCGGTCATGAAGAGGACCTTCGAGGCCTGCTCGGGGTTCTCGGCTTCCAGCGACTGGAACAGCTGACTGCCGGTGACGTCGGGCATGGTGAGGTCGGACAAGATGGCGTCGAAGCGTTCGCCGGAACGCAGACGTTGCAGCGCTGCACGGCCGTCGAGCTCGGTGGCGACGTCGTGGTCGGTTTCGAGCAGGCGGCGCAGCGAAGCGACCAGCGACGGATCGTCGTCGACGACCAGCACCTTGCCCCGGTGGCAGGGCGCGACGCGTTCGGCGCGGGCGGCAGGGGCCTTCTCCTCGCCTGGAGGCAGGCCGGGCAGCTTCACGCGAAACGTCGACCCGCGGCCGGGCTGGCTCTCGACCTCGATGGTGCCGCCATGTTCGTTCACGATGTTGCGGCAGATGGTGAGCCCGACGCCGGTACCGACGCCTGAGGGCTTGGTGGTGAAGAAGGGCTCGAAGAGGTGGGCCTGCACTTGGGGCGTCATCCCGGCGCCCGTGTCGCTGACTTCGATGACGGCTTCGCCATTGCGGCCGGTGCCCAGCCCGACGCGCACTTCGTTTTCATGTGCGGCGCCTTCGTTGATCGACTGGGCCGCGTTGACGAGCAGGTTGATGAACACCTGCGCCAGCTGGAAGTCGAGGCCGTCGACGTCGGGAGCCGTTTCGAAGTTGCGCACCAGCCGCGCGCGGTGGCGAATCAGCACCGTGCTCATGCGAATCGTGCCTTCGAGCAGGGTGCGCAGGTTGACGCGGCCGCGCTTGGACTCTTCGTGGCGGGCGAACGTCTTGATGTGGTTCACCACCGACGCCATCTGCGCCGTGCCGTCTTGCGTCTCGGTGATGACCTGCGCGAAGTCCTGCAGGTCGGGCTGAAGGGCGCCAGCGCGCGGCATCATCACCGCCAGCCGTTCGCGCAGGTAATCGAGGTTCGAGACCAGGTACGTCAGCGGGTTGTTGATTTCGTGAACGACGCCGGCGGCGAGGGTGCCGAGCGCGGCGAGGCGATCGGTCTGCATCACCTGCATCTGCAGCAGCTCGCGTTCCTTGAGCATGCGCCGGCGCTCACACAGCAGGTTCAGCCGGTGCAACATGACGTCCAGCGAGAAGGGCTTGAGCAGGTAGTCGGCCGCGCCCAGGCGCAGCGCTTCAATTGCGCTCTCGATGTTGGCAAACCCGGTGACGATGACGGGCGCACACTCGGGCTGGTGCGCGCGAATCCACTCGAGGAAATCGAGCCCGTTCTCGTCCTTGCCCAGGTTCTTGTCGATCAGCGCGCACGAGAACGTCGTCGTGGCCACCAGCGCTTCCGCTTCCTTGACCGTCGCCGCCATCGCGGGAACGCCGTCGAGCATCTTGACGATGCGGCTCATCAAGTTCCGCACGTCCTCGTCGTCGTCGAGGATCAGAATCGCGGCCCCCAACAGATTCGGATTCATGGAATTCGCGGACATGGCTCTCGAAGGTCGGTGGTGACCCGGGTGGTCAACTGCGACCCGGGGGAGAGGGTCGAGTTTGCGGGTACTTTTTTGACGACCTGCACGCTGTGCAACGCGTGCGCCGCCGACGACCTATTCGAGTTGAAGAGACCGCGCAAAACCGCCGCGCCAAGCCTTGGATAGCTCGGAAACGGGCAAGCGCAACACTTCCCGCATTTCGAACTGATCGCCGCCCACCGATCCGATGACGGCGAAGGGAACGGCGGCGGCGTCGCACAGCGCCTGAACGTCTTTGAGCTGGCCGGGCGAGAAGGAAATGACAGCGCGGGTGGCGTCTTCGCCAAAGAGCCACGCGTGCGCAGGGATGCCATTCATCGGCGGGTCGATGACCACGCCCATCGGCTTCTGCGCGTCGGCGACGCAGCATTCGGCCAGCGCCACGGCGACCCCGCCTTCCGAGCAGTCGTGGATGCTGTGCACCTGGCCACTGCGGGCGAGCGCACGAAGCGTCTTCTGCAGGGCGACCTCGGCCTTTGCGTCCAGCGGGGGCGGCCGGCCTGCGGTCTTGCCCTGGGAATGCAGCCACTCGCTGCCGCCCAGGTGGCCCTTCGTCACGCCGAGCAGCGCAACCAGGTCTCCATTCTCGACGAAGCCCATGCCCATGCGCTTCGAGGCGTCGGGCACGAGGCCGACGACCGCGACGGTTGGCGTGGGGAAGATGCTCTTCCCTTCCGTCTCGTTGTAGAGGCTCACGTTGCCGCTGACGACGGGCACGTCGAGCTGGCGGCACGCATCGGCGAGCCCGCGCACGGCTTCGGCGAACTGCCACATGTTCTCGGGGCGTTCAGGGTTTCCGAAGTTGAGGCAGTCGGTGAGGCCCAGCGGCTCGCCCCCGACGCAGCTGACGTTGCGGGTGCATTCGGCGACGGCGAGGCGCGCGCCTTCGTAGGGGTCGAGATAGACGAAGCGCGAGTTGCAGTCGGCCTTCATCGCGATGCCCTTCTTCGAACGTTCGATGCGCACGACGGCGGCGTCGGCGGCGCCGGGCAGCACGACTCCGCCGAGGCGAACCTGGTGGTCGTACTGGCGGTAGACCCACTCTTTGCTGGCGATGGTCGGGCGCGCGAGCAGCTCGGTCAGGGCGACGCCCAGGTGCTCAGGCGCGGGCACCGTGAGTGGGTCGAACGCCTGCGAGGCGTCGAGCCATTCGGGCCGTTTCGTCGGGCGGTCGTAGACGGGCGCTCCATCGGTCAGTGGAGTGACCGGCAGATCCGCCACCGTCTTTCCATCATCGAGGATGACGACGTGGCCCGTGTCGGTGACACGGCCAATCACGGCGGCGTCCAGGTCCCACTTGTGGAAGATGTCGAGCACCTGCTGCTCGCGGCCGACCTTCGCCACCAGCACCATGCGTTCTTGCGACTCGCTGAGCATGACCTCGTACGGCGTCATGTTCGTCTCGCGCCGCGGAACCTTCGCGACGTCGATCTCGATGCCGCTTCCTGCCCGCCCCGCCATTTCGATCGACGAGCTCGTGAGCCCTGCCGCGCCCATGTCTTGAATGCCAACCACCGCATCGGTCTCGAACAATTCCAGACACGCCTCGAGCAACAGCTTCTCGGTGAACGGGTCGCCCACCTGCACGGTCGGCCGCTTCTCGTCGGACTTGTCGTCGAACTCGGCCGACGCCATCGTCGCGCCGTGAATGCCGTCGCGGCCTGTCTTGCTGCCGACGTAGAGAATCGGGTTGCCCACGCCGGCGGCGGTGCCCTTGAAGATTTTGTCAGCGCGCAAGACGCCGACGGTGAAGGCGTTGACGAGGCAGTTGCCGTCGTAGCTTTCGTCGAACGCGACTTCGCCACCGACGGTCGCGACCCCCATGCAGTTGCCGTAGCC
>JAYUXE010000888.1:0-3620 GCA_043753165.1 Archangiaceae bacterium
GCGCGGTGCTCGAGCACGTCACCTCACGCGACGTCTGTCTGCGCATCGGGCACGGGCTCTTTGGCGTCGACGACGCAACGCTCGATGCGTTGGCCGAACGAAAAGCCATCGTCGAGTTCAACCTCAACTCGAACTTTGCGTTGAACAACATTCAGACGTCGTCCGAGGTGCCGCTGCGCCGCTACCTCGCGCGTGGGGTTCGCTGCGTGCTCTCGACCGACGGCCCAGGGCTCTACCAGACGTCGATGAAATACGAGGTGCAGGCGGCGCGGCTGTGCGGCGTCACCGATGCCGAGCTCGGCCAGATGCAGCGCGCCGAGATTGCGTACCTCGCGCTGAACGAAGCGGTCGAAAGGTCGAAGCCGCTGAAGTTCGTGGTCCCTCAAGATTCCCCGGCCAAGCACTACACGCCGGCGGTGGCCGAAGCGAAACGGGCGGCGCGAAGTCACCGCGACGCGACGCTGCTGCGGAAGCTTGGCGGCCTGTTGGTGAAAGAGCCGTCGTCGCTGCTCGACGGGAAGCGCCCCGTCGCCTTCGCCGGCGCCTGGATGCACGCGTGGGGACGAATGCCCGAAGCAGATCGCGCGCGTGTCACCGCGCTGCTCGACGCGTTGATGCCGCAGCTTCCCAGAGACCGCGTGGTGGTGGTCACGGGCGGGACGACGCACGGCGTGGAAGGCGAAGTGTTGAAGCGCGCGCGTCAGCTGGGCCTGCCGGTGCTCGCGACGCTGGTGAACGAGTCTCCGCCCGACGCGATCGCCGAAGGGCTGACCCACGTCTGCCTCGTAGCAGAGACCCTGCACGACAAGGCGGCGGGCCTCTATCACTTGATGCAGCAGCACGACGGGCTGTGCCTGTTCTTCGGCGGCGGCAACGTGGTCAGCGATGAGATTCAGGTCGCCACCAACCTTCGGCTTCGCTACCTGCTGCTTGCGGACGTGGCCGGAGCCAGCGGGACCCACGCCGCCGAACAACCACACCGCGCGTTTCGCGCAGCCGGCGACGTGATGGCGCTGCTCGATGACAAGGCGTTCTTTCAGGCGGCGTTCGCTCCGTTCTGGCACCTGGGGCGCAACCCGACCGTCGACGTCGCGGTGGTGCGGCGGCACAAAGAGCTGCTGTTGATTCGCCGTCATCCCGACGCGCCCGCCGAGCCGGGGCAGTGGGCGCTGCCCGGAGGTTTCGTCCCCACGGCCGCGCCTCGGGGCACGCCGTGGACGCCTGGAGTCGAGACGGTGGAAGAGACGGCGGTGCGCGAGGTTCGGCAAGAAGCGGGGCTCGACGTGCCGCAGCGGGCGCTGATGCAGCTGGGCACGTTCGAGGGTGGGGGGCGGGACGTGCGGGACACTCCGACGGCGTGGAGCAGCACGACGCTGTTCGCGTTGATGCTCGACGGGTCGCCGCCCCTCGCGGCAGGCGATGACGCGTGCGAGGCGCGGTGGTGGCCCCTCGAGGCCCTGCCGCCCCGATTGGCGTTCGACCACGCACGATTGATCAAGGTCGCGCTGGGCAAACTGTATGGTGCGCCGCATGGCTGACAAAAAGTTCCAGGTGCATGGCTGCGGGCTGTCGAAGCGGAATATCAAGGCGGAGACGCCCGAAGACGCGGCGAAGAAATTTCAGTTCGACGTGAACGCCGAGAAGTACCGGGGCGGGTTCGTGCAGGAAGGCGAGATTGTCATCAACGACGAGCACGGCAAGCAGCTGCGGTTCGGCTGGGATTTGAAGCCGATTGTGGTGGCTGCGCCCGCGAAGTAGAGCGGTGCGGGTGAAGGCCCGGGACATCGCAGTCGCGCTGCTGCTGCTCGTTGGCTGCGGCACCCCCACCCCCACGTCCACCGTCGATTCGGGCGTCGTCGCGGACGCGGGCGTCTTCGTCGATGCCGGCCAGCCAGTCACGGTCGTGCGCGTTCACTACCCGGCGGGCACGCGGAAGATCGCGATGCGCGGGTCGGCGTTTCCGTTCAACTGGACCACCGGCAATCCGATGACGGCGGCCGCGGACGACACCTGGACGATTTCCACGACGCAGGTGACAGGGAACCTCGAGTTCAAGCCGCTGATTGACGACCTCAACTGGAGCCGCGGGCCCAACTACACGGTGCAGGCCGGCACGACGGTCGACATCTACCCGCACTTCTTCACCCCCAACGGCCAGTGGTCGAAGCGCTGGCCTTCCTTCTCTTCGACGATTCTCGGCAACACCCGGCCCGTCTGGGTCTACCTGCCGCCGACGTACGTCGAGAACGTGCGCGCGCGTTTCCCCGTCGTCTACATGCACGACGGCGCGAACCTGTTCGACCCGGCGACCGCGTTCGGGGGAAACCCCTGGTACGTGCAGAACGCGATGGACGCAGCGGCAGAGAATGGCAGCACGCGAGAGGCAATCATCGTCGGGCCCGAAGCGACGAATGACCGCATCGGGGAATACACGCCGACGATGGACGCGACGTATGCGGGCAGCGGCAAAGGTCTGCAGTACGTGCGAATGCTGGTCGAAGAGCTGAAGCCGAAGGTCGATGCCGAGCTGCGCACGCGGCCCGAGCGCGAGCACACCGCGATCCTCGGCTCGTCGCTCGGCGGGCTCATCTCCGCCTACGCCGGCACGACGAAGGCGACCACCTTCGGCCTCGTCGGAGCCATGTCCCCTTCCACCTGGTGGGACAACAAGGTGCTGCTCACGCTGGTCGCGGCGACCCCCGGTTCCCCCCGGCCGCTGCGCGTGTACGTCGACAGCGGCGACTCGGGAAATTCCAGCGACGACAAAGCGAACACCTCGCAGCTCGCGCAGTCGTATCGCACGCTCGGTTACCTCGAGCCCGTGACGCTGAAGTACGTCGTGCAGGCCGGAGCGACCCACAGCGAGACCTACTGGTCGCAGCGATTGCCGGGCGCGCTCGAGTTTCTTCTCGGCCCACGGCAGTAGGTCTTGCGCCTGCATAAATGGTGCATATATATGCGACCACAATGCAGACGCTGAAGGCGGGGATCATCGGGGCTTCGGGGTACGCGGGAATCGAACTCGCTCGAATTCTGTCGCGCCACGACGACGTCGCGCTCGCATTCGTGACCAGCGATCGCTGGCTCGGTGAGCCGGCGTCTGTGCGGCTCGGCATCGACAGCGGGCTGACCTTCGTCGGAAATGACCAGGGCGTGGCGACGGCGGGCGACTGCGACGTGGTGTTCCTCGCGACGCCGGCCGAAAGCGCGCTGCACCTGGCGCCGAAGCTGCTCGCGCTGGGCGTGAAGGTCATCGACCTGTCCGGCGCGTTTCGCCTGAAGGACGCCACCCAGTACCCGGGCTTCTACGGGATGACGCACGACGCGCCGGCGTGGCTCGAGAAGGCCGTGTACGGGCTGCCCGAGCTGTTCCGAAAAGAGATTCCCGCGGCGACGTTGATTGCGAACCCGGGCTGCTACCCGACGGCGGTGGCGCTCGCGATTTCCCCCCTGCTGCGGGCCCGGCTTTGCGAGCCGATGGGCCTGGTGGTGAACGCGGCGTCGGGCGTCTCGGGCGCGGGCCGCAAGGCGTCCGAGGACTTCAGCTTCATGGAAATCGACGGCGACTTCCGCGCGTACAAGACGCTGAAGCACCAGCACACGCCCGAGATTGCGCAGAC
>JAYUXE010000889.1:0-3615 GCA_043753165.1 Archangiaceae bacterium
GGCACCGAGAAGTTTGTCGCGGCGCTGGCGAAGGACCTCGCGAGCGCGAAGGGCGCGGCCACCGTCTTCGTCGGTGAACGCCAGCCCCCTGCGATTCACGCGCTCGCGCAGGCCATCAACGTAGCGCTCGACCCTGCGGGCACGGTGATGACCGTGTCGAAGGGCACGGAAGTGCGCGTCTCGCACCTCGAGTCGCTGACGGCGCTCACCGCCGCACTCAACGCGGGTGAAGTGCAGACGCTGGTCATCTTCCATGCAAACCCCGTCTACACGGCCCCTGGCGCGCTGAAGTTCGCCGACGCGCTGGCGAAGGCGGCGACGGTCGTTCACGCGGGCGTGATGCCGGACGAGACGGCAGCGAAGTCGACCTGGCACGTGCCGGTCGCGCACTTCCTCGAGGCGTGGTCGGATGCGCGCGCGTGGGATGGCACTGCCTCGATCGTTCAGCCAATCATCCTCCCGCTGTTCGGCGCCCGTGCGGACTCGACGGTGCTCGCCGCGATGCTGGGCAACGGCGAACAGTCTGACCGCAAGCTCGTCGAAGAGACGTGGCGCGGCGCAGGCGGTCTGCTCTCGACGGTGAAGGCCTGGCGCCGCGCCCTGCACGACGGCGTCATCATCGGCAGCGGCCGCACGCTCGCACCCTCGGCCGCTTCGCCTGGCGCAGTGGCGACCGCGCTCGGCACCGTCAAGTCGGCGACCCCGACGAAGACCGCGCTCGAGCTCGTCGCCACGCACGGCCACGTGCTCGACGGCCGCCTGGCTAACCTCACCTGGAATCAAGAGCTGCCAGACTCGATGAGCAAGCTGTGCTGGGACAACGCCGTGCTGGTGTCCCCGCAGTTCGCAAAGGAAGCGGGCATCAAGAGCCGCGTCGATCGCAACGGCTACACCGCCGACGTGGTCGAGCTCGCCGTCGACGGCCGCAAAATCATGGCGCCCGCGTTCGTGCTGCCCGGCCTCGCGACGTACACGGTGGCGATGCTGCACGGCTACGGCAAGACGGCCGGCGCGGTGGCCACGGGCATCGGCGTCGACGTCGGGGTCCTCACCGCTGACAACACGGGCGTCGTGCAGAACGTGACGCTCACCCGCACCGACAAGACGCAGGTGCTCGCCTCGACCCAAGACCACTTCAGCGTCCCGGCAAACCCGTTCAAAGAGCTCACGTTTGCCGAGATGACGGAAGCGAAGGGCATCGAGCGCACGCTGGGTCTCGGCGAACGCCCGCTGTACCGCACGGGCATCGCCTCGGACATGGCGAAGGGCGACACCGCGTTCGCGAAGAAGGGCAGCATCCCGCACGACCTGTTGCAGCTGGGCACGCCGAACAACCGCCCGAGCAAGCCGATTCAGATGGAGACTGAAATCACCTACGAAGGTCAGCAGTGGGGCATGACGATCGACCTCGGCAGCTGCATCGGCTGCAACGCCTGTGCGATTGCCTGCGTCGCCGAGAACAACATTCCCGCCGTCGGCCGCGAGCAGGTGTTGCTCGGCCGCGAGCTGCACTGGATCCGCATCGACCGCTATTTCCAGGGCGACGTCGATGACCCGAAGGCGGCGCACCAGCCGCTGCCGTGCATGCACTGCGAGAACGCTCCGTGCGAGCCGGTGTGCCCGGTGTCGGCGACGGTGCACGACGAAGAAGGCATCAACGCGATGGCCTACAACCGCTGCATCGGCACGCGGTACTGCGCCAACAACTGCCCCTTCAAGGTTCGCCGCTTCAACTACCTCGACTTCAGCACCTCGGGAAACCTGGTGCCCGGCACCAACGGCACCGTCGGCCTTTCGATGAAGGGCGATGTCGCGAAGGTCGAACGGATGAAGACGCTGAAGTTCCAGCGCAACCCCGACGTCACCGTTCGCTACCGCGGCGTGATGGAAAAGTGCACGTACTGCACGCAGCGGGTCGAGGAAGCGAAGATCATGGCGAAGCGCGCCGGCAAAGACCGCAAGGCGCTGCCCGATGGAGCCGTCATTCCTGCGTGCGCGCAGGCGTGCCCGACCCAGGCGATCACCTTCGGCAACATCAACGACCCGCTGTCGAAGGTCGCGAAGCTGAAAGCGAGCGAACGCAACTACGAGATGTTGCAGGAGCTCAACATTCGGCCGCGCACCACCTTCCTCGCGCGCGTGAAGAACGAGAACCAGGAGCTGGCATGAGCGCCGCCGCAATCGCAGACACTTCGAAGCACCGCGGCGACGTCGCCCTGGAAGAATCGACGAGCCAGCGCGAGGTCCTGATTCGCGGGATCCACACGTTCCACGACATCACGGAAATCGTGTGCCGCGTGAACGAGACCGAGATCAAGAAGACGCCGCGCGCGTTCATCTTCATGCTCCTGCTGGCCGGCAGCATCTTCGCGATGTTCGGCGGCTACGTCGGGTTCCTCATCTGGGAAGGCCCGGGCATCTGGGGCAACAACAACCCGGTCGGCTGGGCCTGGGACATCGTCAACTTCGTCTTCTGGGTCGGCATCGGCCACGCCGGCACGCTCATCTCGGCAATTCTGTATCTGTTCCGCCAGAAGTGGCGCACGTCGATCAACCGGTACGCCGAGGCGATGACCATCTTTGCCGTGCTCGCGGCGAGCTCGTGCGTCGCCCTGCACACCGGCCGCATCTGGATGGACTACTACCTGTTCCCGCTGCCCAACCAGATGGGGCTGTGGCCGAACTTCCGTTCACCCCTGGAATGGGACGTGTTTGCCGTCAACACGTACCTGACCGTGTCGGCGCTGTTCTGGTACACGGGCCTCGTTCCGGACTTCGCGACGCTGCGCGACCGCGCGACGGTTCGTTGGCGCCAGCTGTTCTACGGCGCGCTGTCGATGGGCTGGCGCGGGTCGATGCGCCACTGGGTCACCTACGAAAAGGCGTACCAGATTCTCGCGGCCTTCTCGGCGCCGCTGGTGCTCTCGGTTCACACCATCGTCAGCTTCGACTTCGCCGTCTCGCAGCTGCCCGGCTGGCACACCACCATCTTCCCGCCGTACTTCGTCGCTGGCGCCATCTTCTCGGGCTTCGCGATGGTGCTCACCTTGATGATTCCGGCGCGTGAATGGCTCGGCCTCAAGGACATCGTCACCGTCAAGCACATCGAGAACATGAACAAGATCATCCTGCTCACGGGCTCGCTGGTCGGCTACGCGTACGGCATGGAGTTCTTCGTCGCTGCCTACTCGGGCAACGAATACGAAGGCTTCACGTTCATCAACCGCAGCTTCGGCCCGTACGCCTGGGCGTACTGGATCATGGTGAGCTGCAACGTCATCACGCCGCAGTTCTTCTGGTTCAAGAAGATCCGCACCAACATTCCCGCGACGTTCGTCCTCTCGATCTTCGTCAACATCGGCATGTGGTTCGAACGGTTCGTCATCACGGTGACCTCGCTGCACCGCGACGCCCTGCCGTCGAGCTGGGACTACTTCGTGCCCGTCACCGAGGTCTTCTTCCTGCTCGGCACCTTCGGGCTCTTCCTGACGCTCTTCCTGCTCTTCGTTCGCTTCTTCCCGGCGATCGCGATGTCGGAAGTGAAGTCGGTGCTGCCGCAGGCGAACCCGCACTGGGAAGGCTACGGCAAGCACGAGCCGCACGCGGTTCCGGCGC